>CABQAB010000132.1 GCA_902461985.1 uncultured Bacteroidales bacterium
AAAATAAATTAAAGCTCCCCTTTCCATAATCCCCTGATGTATAGGTCCCAATTTGTACATATGGTTGCTCTGGTTGGAGCCGGAACCCGCATTCATGAAGGAGAACATACCGGCGATGAGCAGGGTGGATTTATGATGGGTGACCGTGAACGGCCCCGCGAAAATGGCGCAGGCCTCCCCGTTCTCACCCTGGCAGTTGCTGAAGAAAAGAGAATCCGAAGCGGAGTAGTTGTGTCCGAGATGACAGGCCTGCCCGACAAAACAGCGGGAGAAAGTGACGCCGTCCTCGACTGAAGAGCCGCTGCAGACGATGAAGTCGTCCCCGATTACTCCAACGCCTATATGGACAGGAGCGTGGGCATTTGAATTTATGCTCCCGTTTTTAAGACGTGACGCCCCTTCTATTTTGCAGCAGTCCCCTATCTTGACGTTCTTCACGTAACCGGCATCCACAATGACCCCATTCCTGCCTATATGTCCGGTTGAAGACGAGACTGATTCCACATAGCGTCCTATCAGCGATTTGAGCTGAGCCACGAGTTCGGGGCGATGTCTGTAAAGTGCCATTATATAGGCGGTCTGCGCAGTAAGCCTGTCGAAAATCACGACCTCGCGGCCGCCGGTTTCATTCAGGACCGATGCCTCGACTCCGTTGCCGAACGACGTCATGCCGTCTGTGAGTATGATGTCCACATTCTCTATGTAGCAGCCGCTGCCAATGGTGTAGTTGGCAATATAGTTCTTCACGTTTTCCACGCAGCAGTCATCCCCTATGGTTACGTTGTGGAGGGTTGCATGGTAAATCCCCGAATGTTTGTTCATTCCTCCGGGAAGCGTAAATTCCTTGCGGAACGCGCCAATGCGCACTTTTCCCGAGAAGCGGACTGACCTCACATATTCGGCGGAAAATCCGTCCGACACTTCGATTCCGTCCCAGTCGGCCGCACTGCATGCCTGGGATTTCAGGAGCTCGATTTCAGCTCCGCTCAATTTCCTGTACATATTCATATCATTTAGTATTCTCATCAGTCTCCTCCTGCCTTGCAATGGCTTTCATAATTTCATCATATTCATAGCCACGCCCCAAAGCGAAACGGAGCAGTTTAGGTTTCCATTGGGGATCGTTCTTCAAAGCCGACCTTTTACGGGCAAGCATAGCTTCCATCCTTGCTTCTGATTTCCCGCTGTCAATTTCTGACACGGCGTATTCTATGTCATCCTTCGTCACTTTCTTAAGGCTCAGGGCATAGCGGATTTTATTCTTTCCCCAGGCAGATATCGCGGATTTCTCCCTCGCAAATGCAGAAGCATACCTGCGGTTGTCCACAAAACCATCCTTCACAAGCGATGCCACGATGTCAGCCGCCGCACTTGCATTGCCGTCCATAGCCTTCAGAGCCTTTTCCTTGACGTCAAACACACAATACTCCCTTTTCGCGCAAAGATTTCTCAATCCTGCCAGGACCTTCTTCATTTCAGGACTTTCCATAATTTCAGAAATTATATCCCACACTCACATACACCCCGACGCGATTCGTGAGCGAAGACCAGTGGACATTAGCCGAAATCGGTCCTATGATGGTGTCATAGGCATACTCTATCCCTGCTCCGAAAATCCCACGGCCTTCCTTGATTGTCTTGAAATCCCTGTTGGTATAGAGGTAGTTGCATATCCCCGTTATATAGTGGTTTCCGGTGACATTGAATCTGAAATCGGTTCTGGCAAGCGTAAGCCGTCTCTCAAGGAAAGTAGCGTTCAGGAGCCCCACGAAAGGCATCTGCTGGTCGAAATAGCGGCCTGCAATGGACCCGCCGACCACATTGGAGAACACGAGAGGTTCATTTTCGCCGAACAGATAGCGCAGGTTCAGAGACGGTATGAACGAGAATATCCGGCCCGTAGACAGCACACCCTTGAATGAAGCCGACAGCATATGAAGACCTCCATTGGTCATTTTGTTTTTATAATCTGTGAAATTCCAGCCGTATCCGAAATTGACCTGTACTCCCTTTGTCGGGAAATAACCGTCATCCAGTTTGTCAAAACTCGCGTTCAGGCCCAAAGTCATATAGGACTCGAAAGGGGACATGGTCTTCCTTCCTTTTCCGGCGGCAGCCGAAGACAGGAAACAGCTCGTGGAGTTGTCATAGAACAAATCGTTCCTCAAGCCTAAAGTCAGGTCGAAATAGGATAGTTTAAGTCCGGAGACAAACAGTTCCTGACGGCTGGACAGATAATCCAGCATAGGCCAGTAGAATTTCTCGTCAAAGACCTTGGACTGGGTCCAGCGCACGGAAGCCGCGGCGTTTACGGTAGGCATCCACGGGGAATCGTAGTAATAGTGGACACGCAACATAGGATTCATGCTCACGATTGCGTTCAGATCCACCGAAGAGCCTTGCAGACGGCGTGCGAACAGACCTACGTCGACATTGGCTGCAAGTATTTCCTCGGAATCCATCCTGACCCCGAGACCGAACTGGTGCACAGGACCTTTCCGGCAGTTTATCACCACCTCATAAGGCTCATCCGCCCCGCGCAGTTCGTAAGTCACGTAGTCGTATGCGCCTATGGAATAAATCTGGGCGATGGCATCGTTAAGACGCTCATAGGAAAGGGTGTCTCCCGGATGGATTCTGAGTTTCTTCCGTATCATTTCCTTTTCCATATCCACGACACCTTCCAGTTCCACCCCCGCGATTCTGACAGGACGGCTGCGCAGGTTCACTGCTGGTTTTGCGGAAATATAAGGCTTGGCATCCCCCACTCTCGCCTTCACTTCCCTGAGCAGGGAATCCTTTGCCTGCGCTGCCGCATAACCGCTTTTGATGAGTCTGTCAATATTGTCTTTGGAAAAACTCAGCATAGTCATGCCCAAAAGGTCCGGGCGTATGTTCACGTCCGGGATGGAGACATTGTATTCATAGGTCTCCCTGCCGAGCATATCCATACTCAGGGAGACAACGTCAGCAATATTCCGCACCTTGGCCACATCTTTCGGAGGCGACGTCACGTCCACACCTATTATTATATCCGCCCCTACATATTTCGCGATTGCCGTAGGATAATTGTCCCTCATCCCGCCGTCCGTCAGAATCATGTTCTTGTAGCGTACCGGAGTAAAGACGCCGGGAATGGACATGGTGGAACGCAAAGCCATATTCACGGAACCGTCATACCACACCTTCGACTTGCCGGAACCGATGTCTGTGGAAACACAGGCGTATGGTATAGGCAGGTCCATGAAATCCAGGGAATCCTGATAACCCACCGTAAGGGAACTGAACAGATTGGAGACATTCTGGCCGAACACATAACCGGACGGCAGGCTTCTCAGCAGATTGTCCTTGAGACTTTCCAGACCTCGGCCTGACTTAAGGTCTTTGATATCGATATCTGCATGGCGTTTCGGCACAAGTTCGGCGACACGGTCACCCGTCCCGTCCACATAGTAGAACGGCATGGTGAGCTGATACTTTTCCTTGTATTTCGTCTGGCTGTAGGAGACATAACCTCGCGGAAGCTTGTCCCTGATCATCGTATTCCAGTCTATGTTCCTGACGACAGTGTCCATCTGCCGCGAAGTATAGCCCAAAGCCTTCATTCCACCTATAAGACCGCCCATGCTCGTACCGACCACAAGGTCAACCGGAATCTGCAGAGAGTCGAGGTAATGGATTGCCCCGACATGAGCCGCACCTTTGGCACCCCCGCCGCTGAGGACGAGAGCCACGGTCGGCCTGTGGACACGTATGGAATCCAGTCTTTTGCGCATTTTCACAACTTCAAGCGAATCCGCCTCCGGAGAAACGCTTTTGCTGAGATAGCCATAGCCCCGGAGCTGTGCGGATGCCGGGGCGACAGCGGACAGGAACAGACCTTCAACCGCCAGAACTGTCAAAAAACGCAAAATACCTTTCATAATAATGTCAGAATCCGGTTAATGTTTTCTACGGACATCTACTCTGTCAAACAGATTCTTGCCTGGAAGCGTGCTCCCCGGCCAAAAGCCCGCAGGCTGCAAATATGTCCTCTCCCCTGGAGGCCCTGAGAGTGGCCGTGATGCCGGCATCGTTCAGCCTCTTGCGGAAAGCCTCGATTCTTTCCGGAGATGAAGTCTTGTAAGGAAAATCCGGAATCTGGTGGAAACGTATCAGGTTGACCCTGCATTCCAGATGCCGGAGCAGACGCACAAGGGCATCCGCATGACGCGGAGTGTCGTTGAAACCGTCGAACATGGTGTATTCGAAACTGACGCGCCTCTGTCCGCTGAAATCATAATGGCTGACAAGTCTCACGACCTCGGTAATCGACCACGCTTTCTGAACAGGCATTATTGAAAGCCGCTCCTCCGGGAAAGGATTGTGAAGGCTGACGGCAAGATGACAGCGCGTTTCCTCAAGATAACGCTTCAGATTAGGCAGGACACCTATGGTCGAAACGGTTATGCGCTTCGGGCTCCAGCCGAAGCCCCATTCGGCAGTCAGAATCTCTATTACCCTCATGACATTCCCGTAATTGTCCAACGGCTCACCCATGCCCATGAAGACCGCATTGGTCAGTCTGTCGCTTTCATCCACGGCAAGGAACTGGGACATGATTTCCGCAGCCGTAAGATTGCCGTGAAAACCCTGCCTTCCGGTCATGCAGAAATGACAGTTCATCCGGCAGCCCGACTGGGAGGAGACGCATAGAGTGCTTCTGTCCCCGTCCGGAATCATCACCGTCTCGACCGCAGAATTACCCTTGGAATTTTCCACAGGAAAAAGATATTTTCGCGTACCGTCTGCGGAAGTCAGGACCGACACCGGCTCGACAAGACCTATTTCGCAACATTCCTCCAGTTTTGCCCTCGCCGCCTTGGACAAGTCCGTCATTTCGTCAATGGAGCGAGCCTTTCGCACATAAAGCCAGCGTGTGATCTGGGAACCCGCGAACTTGGGCAGTCCGAGGGACAGGGCCAGTTCGCGGAGTTCGTCGAGATTCTTTCCTATGAGGCGTTCTTTCATCATTGCATATTTTATTTTCCAGCAGGCTTCCCGCTCAGACCGAGTTTCTCCATAAGAGCCTTAGGCTGAGGATCATGGCCACGGAAATTGCGATAGAGCACGGCAGCGTCCTCGGTGTCTCCCTTACTGAGTATGTTTTCTCTGAAACTGTGGCTGACTTCGGTATTGAAAATGCCTTTTTCCTTGAAAAGAGAGAAGGCATCGGCTTCAAGCACTTCCGCCCACTTATAGGAATAGTAGCCGGCTGAATATCCGCCGGAGAAGATGTGTGAAAATCCAGGTGAGATGGCTGTCCCTTCGACGGCCGGCATGACTGCGTATGGAGAGAGCACCTGCTGTTCGAAGCCCGCGGCATCGGTGTCAGGCAGCTGAGTGAGAGTGTGCCATGCCATGTCAAGAAGTCCGAAATGAAGCTGCCGGACCTGATAATAGCCTGAAAGATAATTCTTTGAAGCTTCGATTTTCTCTATGAGTTCAGCCGGCACAGGTTCTCCGGTCTCGTAGTGCTTTGCGAAAGTATTGAGATATTCAGGTTCGTAACCCCAGTTCTCCATAATCTGAGACGGAAGTTCCACGAAATCACGGGCCACAGACGTGCCTGTGAGAGAAGGATAGCGTCCTTCAGCCAACATTCCGTGAAGCGAGTGTCCGAACTCGTGCAGCAGAGTCGTGAACTCGTAATGGGTGAGCAGGGACGGAGCGGTAGCCGTAGGCTTGCCGAAATTGGTGACTATGCTTATGAAAGGCCTGCGTTCCACACCGTTGCGTATGCT
>CABQAB010000133.1 GCA_902461985.1 uncultured Bacteroidales bacterium
CACATCTGTGCAGCATCCTATGAGTTTCCCGTCGTATGGCGCGGTAACTTTGACGTAGTTCTCGCTATAGCCGCTCATCAGACCGTTACGGCATCGGCTCTCCCACAGTACGGACAAACTGTCACCTATGCAGTTTTCTACAAACTCCCGATGCAGTCTGCCGCACAGTTCTTCGAGTCTTGCGACCCTTTCCGTCTTTTTGCTATCCTGTACCTGGTCCTTGCGTTCTGCCGCAGGTGTGCCCGGCCTTCGAGAGTAGGGGAATACATGGATAAACGCAGGCCTGACTACGTCCGAGAGAAAATTATATGTCGTTTCAAAATCCTCTTCGCTTTCTCCGGGGAATCCGACTATTACGTCGATTCCGAAAAATACCTTGCGGGGTGCGAAAGCCTTCCGTATATATTCAATCTTGCGGGCGAAGGACTCAGTGTTGTAGCGGCGTCCCATTTCTGTGAGAACCTTGTCACAGCCGCTCTGCAGAGGAATAT
Source organism: uncultured Bacteroidales bacterium (assembly GCA_902461985.1). Taxonomy (GTDB): domain Bacteria; phylum Bacteroidota; class Bacteroidia; order Bacteroidales; family UBA932; genus Cryptobacteroides. The sequence goes on from CABQAB010000133.1 coordinate 492, forward strand.
GGAAGTGAGGAAGGAATTTTGTGCCTGATGCAATCCAGTCCACCATCTCATCAGTGAGCAGATTAGGCTCTATGGATGAAATCCGGTACCGCTCTATCCCGGGCACATCGTTGAGGCTGCGTATGAGGTCAAAGAACTTCTCTCCGGTGCTTCTGCCGAAATCGCCGGTGTTCACTCCCGTAAGTACAATTTCCCGGCAGCCAGTCCCGGCAATCGCGGCTGCTTTTTCCACAATCTTGGAAACAGGCTCGTTGCGGCTTTCTCCGCGGGCATAAGGAACCGTGCAATAGTTGCATTTGAAATCGCAGCCGTCCTGGACTTTCAGAAATGAACGCGTGCGTTCTCCGGTGGAGTATGCTCCGAAAAAGCCGTCGGAAGCCTCACCGTCATGAACCTCGCCCCATCTCGGATACTCTTTGTGCGCATATCCCTCATCTGACGCTTTCCCGGCAGCCAGGGTCGTTACAATATGTTCCTCGACCGCCGGCGCGACCGCCGCTTTCTCCTTTGCCCCGAACACGGCCTCTACTCCTTCCAGGGCCTCTATTTCAGCCCTTTTCAGTTCAGCGTAACAGCCTGTGACGAAGATGGCGGCCTCCGGGGAATTGCGGTGCAGTTTGCGTATGATGTTCCTGCACTTTTTGTCCGAATGTTCAGTGACGGAGCAGGTGTTCACGATATAGATGTCAGCCCCGGCCGACCATGGCACTACGGAAATCCTGCTTCCCATGACTCCGGAAAGCAGTTTTCTCTCGTAGGTCGAGGTCTCGGCATAATTCAGTTTGCATCCCAAAGTCAGGAATGCCATGCGAACCTCTTCCATCAGCAGGCGCAGCCTCCGTCTACGGTGATTCTGGACCAGGCCGCCTTGCCTCCTGCAATCGGCGGATTCTGTTTGGACACCCTTATAGAGAAATGCTCCAGGCGGGGGTACCTTTTCTCCACCGCAGCCACAATCCTTGCAGCCACTGTCTCAATCAGATTTGCCGGGCGTGTCATTTCCTTTGCCACGACGGCATAGATCTCGGCCACGTCTACGGTTTCGTTCAAATCGTCTTTCCGGGCGGCTTTCTCTATGTCTATTTCGGACATGAAATCCACTGTGTAGAGGTTTCCTTTGGCTCTTTCTTCTTCCGTGCAGCCGTGATTCGCGCGGAATTCCATTCCTTCAAGTTCAAGCAGACTTGTCATAATATATAATAAATTTAGGGGACGGTTACGTCAAAACCATTGTCCCATAATGAATACGCACGGGCGTTTCCCTATTCTGAAACCTCCCGCAATCTTTTTCCTCCATTCTCCCACGCTCAGCGTCAGTATGGTCTCGTCAGCGGTCGTTATGTCCGCCGCCACGCAGAGCAGAGTCCCGTTCCCGCAGATCCCGCAGATGTCCGAGAGCATGGCGTCGTTGCGGTAGGGAGTCTCGATGAAAATGTGGCTTTTCCCTGTGGCGGCCACATTCTTTTCCATATCTTTCAGACGTCCTCTCCTTTCGGCAGTCTTGGCTGGCAGATAGCCGCAGAATTCGAAAATCTGTCCGTTCAGCCCGGATGACATCAGCGCGAGCATCATCGAGGACGGTCCCACGCATGGGACGACCTTTATGCCCTTGCGATGGCACAGCCCCACTAATTTCGCGCCAGGGTCGGCAACTGCAGGCAGTCCGGCTTCTGAAATCATGGCCACGTCCCCGCGCCCGAAAAGTTCTGACAAAGCCTCGACTTCCACGTCTGGAGTGTGCTCGTTCAGTTCGTGGAATTCGAGTTCGGAAATATGCCCTTTCAGCCCTGCCTGTGACAGATATCTCCTCGCAGTCCTCAATTCCTCGACCACAAAGATTCTTATATCCCTTACCCTTTCCAGCACCGGCCGGGGAATTACCAGCTCGGGTTCATATTCTCCCAACGGAGCAGGAATCAGATACAGCTTATGTTCCATAGTCATCACGTTTTACATTTCCATAGACATCTCATTTGCCCGGAATTGTCACTTTTTTATATTCCCGGAGACATTCTTGTCTCCCTTGTTCTTCTTCGCCTTGCCTCCAGTATCGGCTCCGCTGTCCGTCTCACCGTCCGCGTCAATGGAGATTGTCCTCAAATCGGTCCTGTCCTTGTCGCTTATGCCGTTGAACTCCACCTGCCAGGCCATTCCTATGCCGTTCCTCTGTGAGTTGTCCAGATAGTTGGTGTACTGGTCTGCGGAATGTGAGAAAAGATTCATCCGGAGCGAACCCTTGCGGTTCAGCTTTATTTCTATGTCTATGTCGCCCACAATGTCAGTGTTGGAGCCTGAGGTCTTGTACTGGCGGTTGCCTATGTTGCCGTTCACGATGACCCTGTTGTTGAAAAGCTGGGTGGATACGGCTACGTCGAAGACATCGTTGCCTCTTGAGTTGGGCTGGTAGTTGAGACCGAGGTCAAGAGGTATGTTGAGTTTCTGGAGAATATTGTTCAGCTGTCCCGACATCACCTCGGACACGTTCGAATAGAGTATGGTGGAAGTGTTGAATATGCCCGACTGCTCGTCCGGAAGGAATGAGTTGGAGAGCAGGAGCGAAAGGAACTGCTTCTGGACTTTATCCTCTGTACTCAATGCGCTTTCGACCTTTGACTGTATCGTAGGGTCTATGTCGGGGATATTGATGGAGAAGGCTATCCTCGGGTTGCGTAGTTTGTCACTGATGTTGATTCCACATTCGACATTCCTGCGCGTGTTCACCGAAGTCGTGTCTGCGATGAGGGTGGAAAGCGAGGCCTTGGTCCTGTAGACGGCATCTATGTTCAGGTTGCTGTCCATGATGTCGCCGTTGAACTTGATCGAACTGCCTTCCTTGATTTCAAAGTCCCGGGATGCGATGCCCAAAGCCACGAACCTGTAGTTTCCGCTGAGGATGTCGTAGTCGCCGTTGATGTCGAAGCGGTCGTTGCTGCTGACAAGTTCAACCAGGCCGTTGCCTCTTGCCGAAAGCACGTTGCCGCTGGCTTTGTCGATTTCTATATATGCCGTGACTCCCGGAGTGGCGTTCACCCTGAGGTTGATGGTGAAGTCGGATGCTGAAGCCCCCGATATCTTGATGTTATGCATCATCTCCTCGTAAGGGTCTGTCTCCACCGGGATTTCGACCGTCTTGAAACGCAGGAAATCCGTGCCGCCGGCCGTGCTGGTGTCAGGTATCGGAATGTGCAGGTCTCCGGTTTTCTCCGTCGTGGCGTCGATATCCAATACCAAATTCGAAAACGGACCCTTGATCTGTGCCGAACCGCTGCCGTAGATGTGGCCGTAGAAATACGGGCTCTGTTTCTGGTTTACGTTCAGACACTCCAGATTGACTACGGTCGCACTGAGGTCGAGTTCGGGGTGCTTGAACCCTCCGAAAAGTATGCTGCCGTCCAGCTGGCCGTAACCGTTTTCCCTGTCCCTGACAGATATGCCCTTGAAGTGGGCTCCGGCCGAATCTATTTCCACAGGACCGTTCACGGTGTATGGTACATTGGTGAAAATCAGGCTGATCTGTCCGTTGTCGATGTTCATTCCCTCGGATGAGATTCTCAACCTGTCCAGCGGACCGGACGCACTGAGTCTGCCGCTGAGTTCACCTCCGATGTGATTGAAGATTTCAGATACGAAAGGCCGTGCTATGGCGAGGTCGAAGCGGTTGAAGGCGGCCGTCGCTTCCAGAAGGGATGAAGAAGGGGTGTATGAAATATGGCTGTCGATGGTGGTGATGCCCTTGCTGACGTTGCTTATCGTAGCCTCGAAGCGTTTGAAAGTCTTGTTCAGCCGGCCGTGTACATTGAATTCCCCGAGTCCGACCCCGCCGATGCTGGTGGAGTCGCAGACGAAACCGATGCTGACATCAGGAAGAGTGAAAGGCGAAATTATGCTTGCCGAACCTGTTGCAGCCCCTCCCAAGGCCATATTCCCCGGGAGAAGAGGATTGAGGATGTCTATTCCGAACCTTTCCATATTCAGCAGAAGCGTGTCCGTCTTTTCCTTGTCTATGCATCCGTCAATGCTCAGTCTCTGGTCTGAGCAGCGCAGCCCGAAATTCTCGATGCAGAAATGTCCGTTTCCAAGTTTTATTGTGGATTCGTCAATGTCCCAATAGGCGGAGTTGATGTTGAGTGCTGACGGAAGCAGCCTTATTTCGGCATTCAGGTCCCCTGCGCCGTCCCTGTCTGTCTTGCCTAAAGCATAGATCTCTCCGTTGTTGCCGTCGTCTTCGCCGAAAATGAACCCGAGGCCGAAACTGTTGTTTTCAGCATATACTTTTATCCGGGCGTTGTCCATGCTTACTGCATTTCCGAGTCTGACATCGCTGCTGCTGACTTGCCCTGACAGCCCTCCTCCGGCATTGTCGAATTCCGCTTCGATGTCTTTCAGATAGTTGTTCCGGAATGCTATACGGGAGGATTTGAGCGATGCGGTAGCGTGCCCACGGGAGTCTATGCGGAGCAGGGCGTTGGACTTGTCGGCGATATATGTGCCCGGGGCGAGGAATGAAAGCAAATCTCTGGAATCATGGAAATCCAGGCTTATGTCGTAGCGGTTGCCGCTGTATTGCACCTCTCCAGCCTTTCTGTCGTCCGTGCCGTGCTTTTTATTGTCTTTTTCCGTTTTTGTGCCGTCGCGCTCCATGAGTGCCGGTAGCCCGCGGGCTATGGTGACGGCTTTGAAGTCTTCAATGAATTTAAGCGGAGATGCGCTGCCTGTAAAGCTGCCGTCGAGGAATGAGGAGCCTATCCGCACCCTGTATATGTTGTCTTTGGCTACGGATGCCAGTTCTATGTCTCCTATATCGTGCTGTCCCGTTTCATTCTCCAGTATGATGCCGTCTATGTCAATCTTTCCCAAAATGTCTTCTGCTTCGTTCTTGGCGAAATTGGCACTCGTCCTCAGTCTCAGTTTCGAGACAGGCCTCGGGTCGAGATTCAGGGCGTGGAGGTCTGCATGGCCTATATTCGCATAGAATTTCCACAGACTGTTCTGCTTCTTGTTCCTGTCGGTCACGATTGTGAATATTCCCTGGAAAAGGAAGTTGAGGTTGGGGTCGTTGCAGATGACCTTGCCGTCGAAAAAGTCCTCTGTGAGGTCTCCGGCAGCAGCTATGTTTCTGTAATTGTAGCCCAAAAGATTCATTCCGGCGATTTTCAGGGAGTCTATGTGGGCTGTCATGGAACTTTCCCCGTCCACCGGAATCACCAGTTCCAAAGAGCTGTCGAGAGTGCATCGCCCTAAGGCGTCTATTCCCGCAATTTTCCCGGCATCAAGATCTCTCGTGTG
>CABQAB010000134.1 GCA_902461985.1 uncultured Bacteroidales bacterium
CACCGGTAAGATAGACAGGCTCACCCTTTTTCGCAGCGAAATCCATCCCTCTGTGATATGCCGGACGTCCTGATTTCGGGTCCGTCCTGCGTCCGAAACTGCTCGAAATCCGGTACCTGTCCCTGTCCGGAAGAATTGGAGGGATTATAGGCACACAGGACGCCATGTCTCCCGCCTGTTTTGCCAGACGCAAGACTTCATCGTAGGATTTTGACTGGATGAACGCCTTTTTGCCGAGGTTGTCGGTCCGCACGACTAAATCGGCGAAGCTGCGGCTGTAGTTCCCTTCGTAAAGCCATTCATACCTCTTCGCCCCGGGGAAGCCGGCATTCCTCACTTCGGGTGACAGACGGCTCATGCCCAGGACAGTACGGTAGATGTCGTCATCCCTCATCTGCAGGACTGAAAGACGCCTGTCGGAATCCTGCACAAAGGTCTGCAGCATTTCCACTTTGGACTGCAGGGCTGCATTCCTCTTTTTCAGCAGCAGGGTTTTCGGAAGTTCCAGCCCGCATACCGAAACGAGCAGCCAGATGTTGAAGATGCCTGTCAGCAGACCTCCCAAAACCAGCAGCGAAATGCCGGCAGCCCGTTTTTTTGAGTCGCCGGATTCTTCCTCGTAGAGCAGTGTCTGGGGATTGATTATGTAATTTTTAAGGTCTGGCATCCTGCAAATATACTGTTTTTATCAAAAAAGTTGTAATTTCGCGGGATATTTTGGCAATATCGGAATACAGATATCGATAATATTGGAAATACAGATATGATGACGTCAAAGGAAATCAGAAAAGCCTATCTCGACTTTTTCGCATCCAAAGGGCATACTATCGTGCCTTCGGCTCCTATGGTCGTAAAGAACGACCCGACACTTATGTTTACCAACGCCGGCATGAACCAGTTCAAGGACTGGCTTCTCGGCAACAGCCCGGCTCCGTTCCCGCGTGCCACAGACAGCCAGAAATGTCTGAGAGTCAGCGGAAAGCACAATGACCTCGAAGAGGTGGGACACGACACCTACCACCACACGATGTTCGAGATGCTCGGAAACTGGAGTTTCGGGGACTACTTCAAGAACGAAGCCATCGACTGGGCATGGGAACTGCTCACCGAAGTATATAAAATCGACAAGGACAGGCTCTACGCCACCGTTTTCGAGGGTTCGGCCGAAGACGGGACAGCAATGGACAGCGAGGCGCGGGAGAGATGGCTCACCCACCTGCCTGCCGACAGGGTCCTGCTCGGCAACAAGCACGACAATTTCTGGGAAATGGGAGACACGGGTCCATGCGGACCATGTTCCGAAATCCATGTGGACCTCAGGGACGATGAAGAGCGCAAGGCGGTGCCTGGTGCCGAACTCGTGAACAAGGGCCATCACCTGGTGATTGAAATATGGAATCTTGTATTCATGCAGTTCAACAGAAAGGCAGACGGCTCGCTTGAACTGCTCCCTCACCGCAATGTGGACACGGGAATGGGCTTTGAAAGGCTTTGCATGACCCTCCAGGGCAAGAAGAGCAACTATGACACGGACGTATTTACAGGCATGATAGGCAGAATCGAGGAACTTTCCGGCAAGAAGTACGGGGAGGACGAAAACGCCGATATCGCCATGAGGGTCATAGCCGACCATATCCGCGCAATATCGTTCTCTATCGCTGACGGCCAGCTTCCTTCGAACGTAAAGGCAGGCTACGTAATCAGACGAATCCTCCGCAGGGCCGTGCGTTACGGATATACTTTCCTCGGCTTCAACGAACCTTTCCTCTGCCGTCTTGTGGGACAGTTAGTGGACGACATGGGAGAGTTCTACCCGGAAATCTCAAAGCAGCAGGCCCTCATCGAGAAAGTAATCAGGGAGGAGGAAATGGCGTTCCTGCGCACTCTTGACAGAGGCATCAAGCTCATAGAGAGCATCATGGACAAGAATTCAGGGGACAAGGTCATCAAGGGAGTGGACGCCTTCACGCTTTATGACACTTTCGGGTTCCCTATCGACCTTAGCGAGCTCATCGCTTCCGAAAGAGGATTCACGATAGACATAGAAGGATTCAACGCAGAACTCCAGAAACAGAAGGAACGTGCCCGCAACGCCACCGCAAACGAATTCGGGGACTGGACGGAGTTCCACCACTGCGACGAAGTGGAGTTCCTTGGATATGATTTCACCCAGGTTGAGGGAGCATTGCTTGCCCGCCACAGAATCGTGAAGCAGAAAAACAGGGAAATGATACAGCTGGTCTTCGACCGCACACCTTTCTATGGCGAAATGGGAGGAGAAGTCGGGGACACGGGATGGATAGAATCCGAAAACGGCGAAAGAATCAGAATCCTCGACACCGTCAAGGAAAACAACCTTACCATCCATATTGCCGAGAAACTGCCTTCTGACTGCTCCGTTCCGTTCAGGCTCGTTGTGGACGCAGAAAGAAGACAGCAGATTGCCAACAACCACAGCTGCACCCACCTTCTCCACCAGGCTCTCAGGGAAATCCTCGGCACTCACGTGGAACAGAAAGGCTCTTATGTGACCCCGGACTATTTCCGCTTCGACTTCTCCCATTTCGAGAAACTCTCCGACGAGCAGATAGACAAGGTCGAGAAGAGGGTCAATGCCCTGATCCGCGCCAACAGGCCTCTTGTTGAAAAACGGGACGGAACCATGGACGAGGCACAGGAAATGGGAGCCATGGCCCTGTTCGGCGAGAAATACGGAGACAAGGTGAGAATCGTCAAATTCGGCGAATCGGTGGAACTCTGCGGAGGCTGCCACACCTCTGCTACAGGAAATATAGGTTTCTTCAAAATCGTTTCCGAAAGTGCGATTGCAGCCGGAATCAGGAGAATCGAGGCTAAGACCGGGCTTGCAGCAGAAAACGCCGTGGACATGATGGAGAATGCGCTGCGCACCGCAAAGGCCCTGTTCAACAATGCTCCGGACCTTGCCGCCGCGATAGCCAGACTCATCAGCGAAAACGAAGGCTTCAAGAAAGAACTTGAGACTGTGGCCAAGGAAAAGGCCGCCGCATTCAAACAGGTTCTGCTCGACAGCGCAAAAGACATCAACGGAGTGCGCGTGATTACCGTAAGGACTGATGCGGACCCGACAATGCTCAAGAATGCTGCTTTCCTGCTCCAGAAGGAAGCGGAGAACCTTGCAATTGCAGCTGCCTACGCCCACGAAGGCAAGCCACAGCTTCTGCTCATGTACACAGCTGACCTTGTGGCCAAAGGTCACAATGCCGGTGCTGACATCAAGGAGGCGGCGAAGGCCATACTCGGAGGCGGCGGCGGACAGCCGGGGCTTGCGACTGCAGGCGGCAAGAAAACCGAAGGTCTGGACGAAGCTGCTGACATACTTTTAGGCAAAATCAGATAATTGTCATCTTGAGCGACCGAAGGGGAGCCGAAAGATCTGAAAACAGTGAAGAAGCTGGACAAGTTCATACTCAAGTCGTTCGTAGGACCGTTCATAGCGATTCTGCTGATTGTGATTTTCATTCTCATGATGCAGTTCCTCTGGCTCTACATAGACGAACTCGTGGGCAAGGGCTTGGGCTTCAAGGTAATCATGGAATTCATGATGTGGGGCGCGTGCACTCTGCTGCCGCTGTCCCTGCCGCTGGCGACCCTGCTGGCGTCCATGATGACCCTCGGCAACTTCGCCGAAAGCAACGAACTGCTGGCGATGAAGTCTGCCGGAATCTCCCTCTCGAGAATCCTTATGCCTATAGGCGCGATCTGTCTGGCGGTGAGCATAGGGGCTTTCTTCATCGCCAATGACCTCATCCCAGTCGCGTACAACGAAATATATACGCTGAGGGACGACATAGGCAAGACAAAAGAGGAAATCAAGATTCCGACCGGGACTTTCTACGACGGCATCGACGGCTATATACTCAGAATCGAGGACCGCAACGACAAAAGCGGGATGATGTACAAAGCCATGGTCTACGACCACAGCGGCAAAAAGGGCAACACCAGCCTCACGGTCGCGGATTCGGCCATGATGACCATGTCCACGGACAAGAGCTACCTGTATTTCACTCTCTACGACGGATCCAATTTCGAGGAGACGAACACGAAAAAGTACAGGGACACGACGCTCCAGCTGCAGAAAATCGAGTTCAGGAGACAGCAGCTGATCATCCCTCTTGAAAACTATGCCTTCCACAAATCCGATTCGGCAAGATACAGCGATCAGGTAAAGGCCATGAGTCTGAAGGAACTGAACCACGGCAAGGATTCAATCGGGGCCCTGAACACGGAGGCATGGAAAGAGCAGGCAACTGCCGTAAAGGGGCAGAGGTCCGGACTGAGATACCACAGGCAGATGGATTCGACGTTCCTCGCCGACCGCAAAAGCGCGTTCTCGGCCGGAGACATAGGACAATGGAAGGACATTTCAGGCGAAATCAAGGCTGTAGAGGCCGCCATAACCAAGGCTGAAGACCTACAGAGCACTCTGAACATCTACGGCAACGAGGTGAACTATCATGTAAGGGTGCTAAGGGGCATTGACATTGAAGTCTTCAGCAAGTTCGCCCTTTCGCTCGCCTGCTTCATATTCTTCCTGATCGGAGCTCCCCTCGGGGCACTGATTCGCAAAGGAGGTCTCGGTACGCCTGCAATCATCTCGGTACTGTTTTTCGTATTCTATTGGGTGATAGATATTTCCGGAAAGAAACTCGCGAGGGACGGGGCCGTAGCCCCCGGACTTGGAGTGTTCATTTCCTCCTACATACTCTTCCCTATCGGTGTCTATCTGACTTGGAAGGCGGTCCACGACTCTTCGCTTTTCAATATCGACAACATCAAGAGCCGCTTCAGAAAAATCAAAGCTAAAATCATGGGAATTTTCAAGAAAACCAGAATAGTATATATGGGCACACCGGAATTTTCGGTGGCATCCCTCGACCGCCTTGTGTCCAAAGGCTATGACGTAGTGGGAGTTGTAACGGCTGTGGACAAGCCTTGCGGAAGGGGGCTGAAAATGAGTTCCAGCGCGGTGAAGCAGTATGCCGAAGCGCATGGAATCCCGGTTCTTCAGCCTGTATCGCTCAAGGACGAGGCTTTCCTCGCCGAACTGAAATCCTGGAAACCGGACCTTTTCGTAGTTGTGGCTTTCCGCCTGCTGCCCGAGGTGGTATGGAGCATTCCGAAACTCGGCACTTTCAACCTGCACGCCGCCCTGCTGCCTCAGTACAGAGGAGCTGCGCCTATCAACTGGGCTATCATCAACGGCGAGAGCAATTCCGGCGTTACGACCTTCATGATTGACGCCGGGGTGGACACGGGCAAAATCATGTACCGCGAGCAGTGCCCTATTCTGCCGACAGACACTGCCGGAGACCTTCACGACAAGCTGATGGTCCTCGGTGCGGACCTGGTCGAGCAGACTGTGGAGGCCATTATAGAGGGCTCTGTCGAGTTCAGGGTACAGCGCAGCTTCATCCAGGGTGCCGAGGTGCTGAAACCGGCTCCTAAAATCACTAAGGAGATGTGCCGCATTGACTGGAACAGGCCGTCAGCTCAGGTATGCAACCTGATAAGGGGACTGAGCCCGTATCCGACGGCATGGACTGAAATATCCGGACCTGACGAGACTGCCCAGGTACTGAAGGTGTTCTTTGCTGAAAAAATCGGCGACGCGGAGTACGAGTCATTGCGCCGCGACAGGAGTCTCGCTCCGGGAGATGTGCTGAGTGACGGGAAAGGCATTTTCGCGATAGCCACCGCCGACTTGTCATGCTCGTGCGTGCGCGCCGAAACGA
>CABQAB010000135.1 GCA_902461985.1 uncultured Bacteroidales bacterium
GCTTTCTGCAGATAGGCATAGGCTACACTCTTCCTTTCCAGGTGTTCGCCGCTCCGTGGATTGACGCCCCCGCCCTCAAGTCAGAGCTTGATTCCTACAAGCTCCCCGGAGTTGCCTTCCGCACAATCTGGTACAAACCGTTCTCTGGCTCGCAGGCAGGCAGGCTGATTCAGGGCGTGCAGTATTTCTTCACTGATTTCGGAGAGGCATATATAACCGAAGTGCAGTTCTATGTGATGCAGGCCGTCGCAAGGCTATATCCGGACCACTCTCCTTTCGGATCAGGCACTACGGCCGGCTCCTTCGACAAGGTCTGCGGCAGCGACTTCGTCCGCACCGCTTTTTCACGCCGCCACCTTGTTTCCGACGTCAAAGACTATTGGGAGGCCGATGTCCCTGCTTTCCGCGCCATTTCCGGGAAGTATTATCTTTACGAATAGCGGGCTGGATTTCAACGGAATGTTCGGGTTTTACCAATCACTTCCGGCAATTATACCACTGCCCATGACGGCTTAAAGACTTACCCTGAGACCGAATGAGAGATTCACGAGCAGGTCGTACCAGTTGCGGCTGCCGGTCATCAGGCTGTTGTTGCTGTGAGGCGGAAAGGTGTACGGAACTATGGACAGGCGCGGTTCAAGAAACAGTGCAAGCCGGCGGTGCAGTCTGAAATCAGGACGCAGTGCGACACTCAGCCCCATGTAGACCCTCTTTACGGCATAGCCGTCGTCTTTTTTGTACATAAGTCCTATTTCAGGACCTGCCAGTACCGGCATGGTAAACCAGTCCTCCTTCAGCCAGTGCATGGTGTCGAAGACTATCTGTGGCCTGACTCCTCCATAGCAGCAGTATTTGTTTCTTCCGCCCGAAAACTGCTTCCAGACGTCGCGGGAATAGAAAAGGCTGAATTCTACTGATAGAGGGCCTTTGACGCTCTTCCCATAGGCGAGCTGCACGGCTTCGCGGGCGGACGGGAACAAGCCCGGAGCATCGATTGTGGCATCCGAAATCTGGAATCCGCAGCCTCCGGACATCATCACATAGGCATCCGATGCAAACCATTCCCCGAAAGACGACGGGAAAGGGGAGTGGTTGCGGAAACGGTTGAAATGAAAGAGCATCCCGACCTCGAAACCGTATCCGAAGTCGAACTTTCTCCAGTTGCTTGCTTTGGAGCAGTCGATGCCGTCCGTGTAGAAGGCTATTTCCGGCTGGTAGAAGATCTCGGCATCCTCCGCAATCTGGGCACTCACTGTCAGAGCGGCACGTACGGTCGCAGACAGCCGGTAGTCCCCGGCCGCACGGGAAAGGTTGAGTCCTGCGGACTCCATGCTCCTCAGCCACAGCACACGGTTCGGGTCATATCCCCAGAAATACGAGGAGAAGTCGAAAGAATGTCCCAGTTCCACTCCGCCGCGGAAAACCTTTACTCCGTCGGCATTGCGTCTGAACAATCCTGCAGACGCTCCAGCATAAATTGTGTTGAAGCGGTCAAGTCCTTTGCCGACAGTGGCTCTGAACAGCGGACCGAACGAGTATGATGAAAAACTGCGTTCCAGCAGCTGTTCTGTTCCTCCGTCTAATTTCAGGCTCATGTTGTCAGAGAACTTCCCGTTCACGAAATCCGCATTGCCGGGTCTCCACCTTTTCTGCAGCGTGTATTCGAGAGCGTTGAACCCCGTGGTGTCGGAGTAGGCTTCCTGTGCGTGGGAACTGATGGCGGCAGCGCAGAGCACGAGGCTTGCCAAAAGAAGTCTATTCGCCGTTTTCATACCTGTCCTTTGCGTTTTTGAAAATCACTTCCACGACATCTCCGTCACCTGCGGCAATGTCGATGAATGAACTGTCTTTGTGGAAACATTCTAACAGAGCGTCCTCGCTCGCTATGTCATCCATGAAGTCCTTTGTCCTCGCGCCTCTCCGCCCGTAGATTATGCAGCGGAAATAGTCAGTCAGCGCGTCTTCCTGAGGCAGTTCGCCCAGGGCCTCTTCAGCCATGTCGTCGTATGCCTTGGTGTGCATCGCGAGATAGAGCACAACCTTGTTTCGCGGGGAACTTGAAGTCACCACATCAAAAACCTTCCTGGAAGCCGACCGTTCGGCGGCAGTTTTTCCGCCCTTGTAATATCCTCCAAGGCAGAGCGCGAAAGCCCTCACCATACTGTTGCGCTCGTTGTCCGCAAGTATGTTTGTGAGCTGTCCGGCCTTGCGGAAGTCATTGGCCATCACATACATAATCATCTGGTTGGCGACTACGGCCTCCGGATTCACGATGTCGTAGCCTGAGCCGTTCATTCTTCTCAGGGTGAAGTCGGTGCTTTTGGTCTTGAGGTCTATGAAATCCGGCAGCAGGGTGGTGTCACATTCTCCACGGGCTATTTTCGATGCAGCCAGGTTGCAGGCAGCCAGAATCCACGGCTTGCCGTTGTCTTCCATGGACTCGTCGTAAGCCCTCTGGTAGAGTGCAGCCAGTTCATCCTTGTCCTTCACCATATTGAACAGATTCCAGTATTCGTAGAGCGCGAAATGCTTCTTTCCGCTACGATATTCCTCGTCATGCCGGTAGCGTTCCATGATTTCGTCCGGAGTAAGTTCCCTGAAGATTTCGTAGGTGTAGCTGTAGCTTACGGAACGGAGTTTCGGCAGAAGGGGCACGATTGCGCTCCTGTAGTATGGCAGAGCCTTGATTCTGCTCCACTGCCTGTCCTGTGAGCCGCTGTTTTCCTTTACGATTCTTTTCACCTCGGAGGCTTCCTCTGAAAGACCTTCTGCTTCGAGCAGGTCCGCCACGGCCGTCCACGGGGCGACAGTGTTGTGCGTTGTCATGTAGACCCGGTCCCTGACCTGTTTCGGGAGCACCGACGTAATCTGCTCAAGGGCATAGTCAAGCCTTTTCTTTGCGAGTTTCTGGTTCCCTGCGAACAGTCCGTCAGGTGATGCCGTGCCTGTGATGTGGAATTCCTTGAGCTGGGAACCCTCACCGTGGATTACGTCTAAAAGTACGTTCTTCACGGAGTCAAGCTGGGCTTTCCCCTTCAGGTCGGAATCTTCGAGCCTTGCCTGTCCTACCTTGAAATTCAGTGACATGTTTCCGGCAGTGTTTCTCTTTTCTCTTCTCGCCCTTTCCCTGTATTTCTCAGGGTCAAGCATATACGGAACCATCGAATACTCTAAAAACCGTAGAGGCCTCCCCAGACGGGTCGATGCCAGGAAATAGTCTTTGCTGGAGTATACCACGTTATAGTCCTCGAACTGCACGATGCCCTTGACGAGATAGTTCTTGGACGGGTCTTTTATGTAGATCGTGTCGGCCCACGGAATCTCGAAGGCGGAAGACGACAATGTGTCAGAGGAAAGGTATGCGTTGAGAGGGTCGAGACCCTCGTCGTATGCCATGCGCCTGAGCTGTGTAGTCCTGTATTCGCTGCCCTCCATGACAGTGGGCTTGAGGTAGCGCAGGGTGTCTTTGGTGTTCCCGTCTAAGAGGAAAGGCTGGACTATGAGACGGGAATTGGATTTGCTGACGTTGGAAGGTATGGTTATGCGGCTGCGGGCTTTCAGCAGATTCCCTTCTAAGTCACCCCTCGGATCAACTACGTCCACCACGTCGCGCGTGGCTGATACGCGGCTGGTCTGGAGCATGTTGCCCATGTCTATGCGGACATTGATTTCTAACCTGAAATTCACCGGTTCCAGTATGGCGTCCTTCATGTCAGCCTTGAAAATGACCGCCCCTGTCTCCGGAACATTGATTTCGTAATAGCCGTTAGCGTCCGGAAACGCTTCTGAATCCGGAACGATGAACATATCCGTACTGCCTGCATCCATAATCTTCCGGACGTCGGTCGCCGTGGCTACGGTGTTGTAGCCTAAAATCCTGACTTCCACCTGTTCGAGGTCGATGGGCTTTCCAGTGGTCTTGTCCAGGACACGTCCTGTGACCAGTTTCATCTCCTGGGCGTCCAGAACCAGGGAAAGAAGCAGCATGAAGGATATGAGCAAGTTTTTCCGCATCAGAAATCACTTGATTATGTAGATGAAAGTCACTCCGACATTGAACGGCATAAGGCAATATCCTTTCGAGTTGGCCCAGTCGCTGTTTCCTGCGTAGAAGTCTTCATAGCTGTCGAAGCGGCTGTAGCGTTTCTGGTTGAAGAAAGTCATCGCCAGTCCTCCGGACAGTTCCAGTCCCCAACGCTTTCCGAGGGCGAAAACATATCCTCCGGTAATGCCTGCCCCAGCTGCATTCCCGTTATAGATATTGTCTTTGAGCCTTATGTCATAGCCGGCGTAAAGGGCGGCCACTCCCACATATTCCCTGACAAGAGGTCTTCCGGAAAACCAGAAGCGGTATTGCGGCTGGACCGTTATCAACTTGGTGTTCAAGCCGTAAGGCATATAATGCCCCGCTACTGACAGGGAGACCGAACTCCTTTCTCCGGCGACAATCTCCACTCCGAAATTAGGGCTTTGCAATGCCAGACTGGACAATGCGTTGGCTTTGACGGCAAACTGCTGGGCAAAGGCCTCCCGCCCGCAGAAAAGGCCTGCGAGCAGAAGAACCGATGCGACTGCAGTCTTGAGTTTCATCATATTCACGTTATGTGAGATCTATATCTCTTTTCCGTCGTTAGGGTTTTCTCCGGGAATCCATTCGTCAAGACCGGTCTCGATGATGGTGATTTCCTGAGGATTGTTGATTGTGACGGTGAAATAGTAGATATAGCCGGCATTGTAGGCAGTTTCTTCGTTTCCTACCGGAATCTGCACGGTGCTCTGGTTTGCCCCGTCCACCGTAAGGGTGATGGCTGCGGTGTAGTTGGCGGCAGGCATCGCAAGAATGGTGCAGAGATCCTTGGACTCAGTGGCCGGAGCTACGTCTAAGTCAGTGAAGCCTATGCTTCCGCCGTCTTCGTTCCCTTTCAAGACTCCGGACTCCGTGCCCTTGCTGTCCGCTATGCAGAGGGTGGCTTCGGAAGAAGTGTTTATGAGCTGCATCCCGACTACTTTCACGTCATAGTCAGCAATGTCGGCATCCTTGCCCACAATCCTGAAAACGAGGGCAGTGAGCAGGTGCTTGTACTGGAGTTTCGGATAATATTCGTTTTCCGCTGCACCTAACTTGACGGCGCGGCAGTATGCGGCGTTGTAGCCCATGACGCCCTCGTATTCAGTGGCCTGGGACTGTGCCCAGAGTATGTCGGTGTTGCCGAGGGAATATGTGATCCTGTAGGCTCCGTCTTCGACAGCTGCAGTCTGTCCCTGGGTGTTGCTGTAGGGATAGTAGCTGTAGAAAGAGTAGGCATACTGGTTGCCGAAAGGGTAGTAGAGTTTCGGAGAGAAAACTATCGCTCCCGACGCGGATGTCGTGACTGAAAGGTTGTCTATGAGTATGGACCCGTCCAGAGCCTCGCTCCATTCGATGGCTGTGCCGTCGCTCTCTTTTTCCGCCACGCTGATAACTCCGACGTCCAGGGAGTTCATTATGCTGCCGCTGATCGGCCCGTAATTGATGGCCTTCGTGTTCAGGGCTGAAGTGGCGAACTGGATAGGAACGCGCAGATTCTCATCGTGAACCCATGCGTTCTCGTCCTCGGAAGGCTGGGCCGACTTTGAACACGAAAGCATGGCGGCTGCGATGGCCATAAGCAATATGTATTTGGTTTTCATCTTATTTTAATTCATTTTTTATCTGTCGTCTTGAACGGTCGCTTCCATGTCTGTCATCTTGAGCGACCTAAAACTGGTCCGGGTCAAGCACGGTGGAACCGC
>CABQAB010000136.1 GCA_902461985.1 uncultured Bacteroidales bacterium
GTCATGATAGATTACGCGCACACCCCGGACGCCCTGGAGAATGTGCTCAAGACCCTCTCCGAAATCAGCTGCGGAGGAAAAATCATCTGCCTTTTCGGCTGCGGAGGCGACAGGGACAGGACCAAGAGACCGGAGATGGCCGCCGTGGCACAGAAGTATGCCGACAGAATCATAGTCACTTCCGACAACAGCCGCAGCGAGAAGACCGAAGACATAATGGAGGACATAAAGGCAGGCTTCGACAAGGACGGACTGCGCAAGTCCCTCTTCATAGCAGACAGGGAACAGGCAATCAGGACGGCAATCATGACCGCAGACTCGTCCGACGTGCTCCTGCTCGCGGGCAAAGGGCATGAAACCTATCAGATAACCGGAAAAGAAAAGAGACATTTCGATGAAAGGGAAATAGTCTCCGAAGTATTTTCACAAATGGAATAGACTATGATATACCATATTTTCCAGGCACTCGAAAACTACAACATCCCCGGACAGGGCCTGATGGACTACATTTCATTCAGGGCACTGATGGCATGCTTCACGGCATTGCTCGTGGGCATACTCGCCGGCGGGAAAATCATACGCCGGCTGAGGAAACTGCAGATAGGCGAAGAAATCAGGGACCTCGGCTTAGAGGGGCAGATGCAGAAAAAAGGAACGCCTACAATGGGAGGAATCATAATCCTCATCTCGATACTTTCAGGCGTCCTTCTCTGGTGTGACCTCACCAACCGGTTCATCCTCATCCTCATCGTCAGCACTCTGTGGTGCGCCGGCATAGGGCTTTTAGATGACTGGCTGAAAATACACAGACACAACAAGGACGGACTGAGCGAGAAGAAGAAACTCATACTCCAGACCATGCTCGGACTCGGAGTCGCATTAGCGGTATGGCTGAGCAACAGCGAACTCGGCACGACCACGACCATACCTTTCGTAAAGAACAACGAATTCGACTACAAATGGCTCACCCCTTTCACCGGGGCATGGGAATGGTACACCAAATGGGCAATTTATATGGCCATGATTACCGTAGTGATAGTAGCCTGCTCCAACGGCACGAACCTCACTGACGGCATCGACGGACTCGCAGGCGGCACATCGGCCATAGTCGGCATAGTCCTCGGCATCTTCGCCTACCTCGGCGGAAACGTCCTCAACGCCGGTTACCTCAACATAATGTATATTCCCGAAAGCGGCGAAATAGCGGTGTTCATGGCAGCTTTTGCCGGCGCGCTGATAGGTTTCCTGTGGTACAACTCCTATCCCGCACAAGTCTTCATGGGCGACACTGGAAGCCTCATGACCGGAGGAGTCATCGGAGTCTGCGCGGTGCTCATACGAAAGGAACTGCTGCTGCCGGTACTCTGCGGAATCTTTTTCGCCGAAAGCCTTTCCGTGCTGTTGCAGAGGTTCTATTTCAAATATACCCGCAGACGCTACGGCGAGGGCCGGAGAATTTTCAAGATGGCCCCCCTCCACCATCATTTCCAGAAGGAGGGCATCCCGGCTCTGATTGACAGACCGGCAAAGCAGATGCACGAGGTGAAGATAACCGTAAGATTCTGGATTGTGGGAATCATACTCGCTGTCCTGTCGATAGCATTGTTGAAAGTCAGATAGAAACTGTTGAAGTCAGATAAAAAAGATATGTCAAGATTAGTAGTTTTGGGAGGCGGAGAAAGCGGCACAGGAGCTGCGGTTCTCGCGAAGAAACAGGGATTCGAGGTTTTCCTTTCAGACAGGGGGAAATTAGACGTGAAATATGCCGATATGCTCAGGAAATGGGACATACCGTTTGAAGAGGGCCGGCATACCGAGGAACTTATACTCAACGCCGACGAGATAGTCAAAAGTCCGGGCATACCGGCATCTGCCCCTATGATTCAGAAGCTTGTAAGCCAGGGTACACATATCATTTCGGAAATAGAATTCGCAGGAAGATACGACAAGGCGAAGAGGATATGCATCACCGGAAGCAACGGCAAGACCACGACCACTTCCCTGATTTTCCATCTGCTTGAGCAGGCAGGGCTGAACGTGGGCTTGGGAGGCAATATAGGCAAAAGCTACGCCTACCAGGTGGCCACCGAGCAGCATGACATCTATGTGCTCGAACTGAGCAGCTTCCAGCTGGACAATGTGTACGATTTCAAGGCTGACATAGCCGTAATCACCAACATCACCCCTGACCACCTCGACCGCTACAACCACGACATGGAAGAATACGTGAAGGCAAAATTCAGAATCACAAGAAACATGAGCCCTGAGGACTGCTTCATTTTCTGTTCTGACGATGAAATCACGGTAAACCACCTGAACAAGATTGTGGTCAAGGCCAAACAGCTGCCGTTCACCCAGAAAACTGAGGTCGGACAGGGAGCTTTCGTCAAAGACGACAAGATTGTCATCCGATACGAGGACAGCGAATGTGACGTGTACCTCCGCGACCTTGCACTCGGCGGCAGGCACAATGTCTACAACTCCATGGCGGCTGCGATTGCCGCAAAAGTCATGGACATTGACAACAAGACCATAAGGGAAGCCCTTTCCTCGTTCAAGCCGGTGGAGCACAGGCTGGAAAAGGTGGCAAGCGTCGGAGGCGTACTTTATATAAACGACTCGAAAGCGACCAACGTGGATGCGGCATGGTATGCCTTAGAGTGCCAGAAACAGCCGGTAGTCTGGATTGTAGGCGGCACGGACAAGGGCAACGACTACTCCTCCCTCCTGCCATTGGCAAAGGAAAAGGTGCGTGCAATCATCTGCATGGGCGTGGACAACAGGAAAATCCATGACAGCTTCGAAGGGGTGGTGCCTGTAATACAGGATGCCGGTTCGGCCCACGAGGCCGTACAGCTGGCACATTCCTTAGCCGTGAAAGGTGACGTGGTGCTTCTGTCGCCGTGCTGCGCAAGTTTCGACTTGTTCAAGAACTACGAGGACAGGGGCGAGCAGTTCAAGGCTGAAGTGAGAAAGCTTTAGTTTCGTAAAGACATGGAAAAGAGCGGAAACCTGATCGAGAGATTCAAGGGCGACAAAGTTGTTCTGATTGTCGTCCTGCTCCTGCTCATGATTTCAATGATAGCCATTTCAGGCTCGACGTCCCTGTTAGCTATGACAGCCAACACAACGAGACTGAGCATAATGACCAAGCAGGCCATAGTTTCGCTCATAGGTATCGCACTGATGGCCGTATGCTACGCCATACCGAAAATCGGAGTCTTCGAGAAACTGTCGAAAGCCGGATTCATTATCTCGTTTGTGCTTTTGGCGGCTTTGCTGACGCATTTCAGTTTCAAGCCGGTCATCTGGGCGGAAAAGACCAATGAAGTCTACAGGGTGATCAATGTCCTCGGGCAGCAGTTCCATGTTTTCGAAATCGTGAAAGTGGCGATGATAATGTATGTCTCCTGGGCATGCAAAGCCGTAAAGGAAGACAATGTGCCGCTTCTGAAGAAAATAGCCGGCATCACCACAGGCAAGGAGCATGACCGGCATCCTTTTGCATGGATGGACAACGAATGGGGGAAACTCTTTTTCTATATATTCATACCTATCGGCCTGATTTCGGTGCTGATTCTGCCCGGGAGCAATTCCAGCGCGGTATTCATCGGAGGCATGATGGTCCTGACCGCACTTGTCGGAGGTGTGGACCTGAAGAAAATCCTGCTGCTCGGCGTGATTATGGCTGGACTGCTCGCCTCATGCTACGGCATCTACCGCGTCAGCGACAGGAAAGTCTTCAGCCGTATAGGAACAGGACTGGAAAGGATGGCTGACAGGCCGACTATAGATGATTTGTTCCGGACCAGAGCAGAAGAGGGAGTGAACTCAAGGACATACAAGAAAATGCTGAAGAAGGTGCAGCAGCCGTATTCCGCCAAAATCGCCATCCATGAAGGAGGAATGTTCCGCAAGGGAGTGGGCGGAAGCACCCAGAAATATGTGGTCCCGGTAATGTACGGAGACTTCATGTTCAGCTACATTCTCGAAGAGACAGGCATTGCTGGAGGCCTTGCCATAATAATACTCTACCTGAGCCTTATGGCACGCGGGGTAAAAATCGTGCAGAACTGTGAAGACTCTTTCGGCAGGACTGCCGCCGGATCACTGATTCTTCTGATTGTATGTCAGGCTTTCATGCACATAGCAATAAACCTCGACTTGGGCCCTCTCACGGGGCAGACCCTTCCTCTCGTCAGCCACGGAAGCAGCGCGTTCCTCTGTTTCTGCATAGCTTTCGGAGTCATACTTTCCATCAGTAAACATTCCTGGGAAAGGACTTCGGCAGAGGAAAGGCAGGCGGACATAGAAAGCGGACGCATAAACGAAAACGGGAACAATGGAGACATCAACGGAAACGGAGAAAATGGAGAAAGCGATGAAAACTAAACTCAGAGTCGTAATAAGCGGAGGCGGCACCGGCGGGCATATATTCCCGGCCCTTTCGATTGCGGACTCGCTCAAAAAGGCGAATCCGGAGACTGAAATACTCTTTGTAGGAGCAGAGGGCAGGATGGAAATGGAAAAGGTTCCGGCAGCGGGTTACAGAATCATAGCCCTGCCTATCGCCGGACTCATGCGCAGTCTGTCCTTAAGCAACCTCGCCCTGCCTTTCAAAGTGCTCAAAAGCGTCCGTATGGCAAAGAAAATCATCAGGGAGTTCAAGCCTGACATTGCCGTGGGAGTGGGCGGATATGCCAGTGCTCCCCTGCTCTGGGCGGCCGAGAGATGCGGAGTGCCGACACTTATCCAGGAACAGAACGGTTTCGCGGGTCTCACCAACAGAATACTCGGCAATAGGGCCGGCAGAATCTGTGTTGCTTACGAAGGTATGGAGCGGTTCTTCCCCGAAGATAGAATCGTGATGAGCGGAAACCCTATACGAGAATGTATGAAACCGGCTTCCGCCATGACGAAAGAGGAAGGCGTAGAGTTCTACGGACTCACTCCGGGGAAAAAGCACCTGCTTATAATAGGAGGAAGCCTCGGAAGCGGGACACTCAACGAATCCATGAAAAAATGGATAAGCGACGGCTGTCCCGGAGGAGAGGGCATCGATATAATATGGCAATGCGGAAAATACTACAAGAAGTCAGTTGACGCATTCATGGCCGAGTCCTCAAAGACGCAGGATTTGTCCGCCATACACCACACCGACTTCATCGGCAGGATGGATCTGGCATACGCGGCGGCAGACCTTTTAGTTTCACGCTCAGGAGCAAGTTCCGTTTCAGAAATATGCGCCTGCGGGAAAGCTGCCGTGTTCGTGCCGTCGCCGAACGTGACAGAAGACCACCAGACCCACAATGCGATGGCATTGGTGAACAGGGGCGCGGGCGTTATCGTGAAAGACAGCGAGGCCGTGGAGAGGCTCATGCCTACGGTGACGGCCCTGATGAAAGACGGAGAAAAGATAGCTTCGATGGAGAAGAACAGCCTCGCGATGGCCCTGCCTGACGCGGCTGCAAACATAGTGAGGGAGATTTACGGACTATTGGGAAAATAAGGCAAATGAAACTTTCAGCTTCAACGGCATGAATGTTTCGCGGGAAAAATAAAACAGTTTCGTATATGCAGTATTCAGACGTATATTTCATTGGCATAGGCGGTATCGGAATGTCTGCCCTGGCCAGATATTATAAATTCAAGGGATGCAGGGTCGCAGGCTACGACCGCACCCCGTCGGACCTGACGGCCGAATTAGAGTCAGAGGGCATCGAAATCCATTACGAAGACCGTCCGGACCTTATT
>CABQAB010000137.1 GCA_902461985.1 uncultured Bacteroidales bacterium
AGGCATAGGCTCGAAATCTTCCGGCAGGGCACTGTCGTCATACTCCACCACGTCAGGATAAGGATTGACACGGGGCAGTTTCAGACCGAAAACCTCAACCGGCGGCACAAGGGACAGCACAAGCAGCAGGGTTATAGTGCCCACTGCATATACAAAACCGCTCCACGCGCCGTTATAGGACTTATTCACTCTTTTCCCCATAGGCAAGGTCTCCGGCATCGCCCAGGCCGGGAACTATATAAGAATGACTTGTAAGTTCTTCATCTACGGCCGCAACCCAGAGGGTCACATCGTCAGGCAAGGTCTTTTTCAGATGCTCGACCGCATACGCGCTGCAAATCGGGCATACCAGATGCACGTGTGACGGAGTTCCTTCCTCCAACAGACGGTGGTAGACGAGTTCGAGAGATGCCCCCGTAGCCAGAACCGCATCCGCTATAATCAGGACCTTTCCTTCAGGCCTTATTGAACTCGAATACTCTATGTTCATCGTGAAATCGTCACCCTTGCTGTATTTGCGGTAGGTCGCCACAAAAGCGGATTTTGCGGAATCGAAATAGTTAAGCAATCCCTGATGGAGCGGAAGGCCTGCCCTGAGTATGGCAGCGATTACGAGGCTGTCGTCAATAGTGGAGACCGTGGCCGTGCCGAGCGGAGTGTGCACATCCTTAGGGCTGTATTCCAAGGTTCGGCTTATTTCGTAAGCGAAGATTTCCCCTACTCTTTCGAGATTCCTGCGGAAACGGAGACTGTCTTTCTGGACGGATTTGTCACGCATCTGGGCGACGAAAACATTGAGCACGGTGTTATGCTCACCGAGATTCACGAACTTCATGGGAATTGCGATTTATGCTACAAAAATAAGAAACTGTTTTGATATTTGTCATATACTTCACCAAAAAGCCGGATTCCGGCCGCAATTTCAGAATTTCTGTTCAGTTTCATCAGCAAAACTGAACCATGAATCCCCGGCGATTATGATATGGTCGAGCAGGCTGACTTCTATGGATGACAGAGCCTTGCGCAGATTCGCCGTGCTGTCCATATCCGCCTTGCCCGGCAAAGGACAGCCTGAGGGATGGTTGTGGAAAAGTATGACCGCGGCAGCCTTTTTCTCCAAGGCCAGCCTGGCGACTATCCTGCTGTCCATCGCGGTTATCGCGATACCTCCGGAACTGATTCTCACCTTGTCTATAACCTTGTTTTTCCGGTTCAGGAACATTGCCCAACATTCCTCATGGTCCAGCACACGCATGGACGGGGACATGAGAGAGCAGGCGGAGCGGGAGTCCTTTACGGAGGCGACACCTTCCAAAGCCTTTTCCGCGGCACAGCGTCTGCCCAGTTCAAAGGCGGCACAGACAGAAGCGGCCTTGCCGAAGCCTATACCCTTGATTTCACACAGTTTCTCCGCCGATGCCGCCGACAATCTGCACAGCTTGCCGGAAAAGGCGGAATAGAGATTGCGAGACAGTTCGAGTACATTCATGCTCCCGGAGCCTGTATGCAGCAGAATCGCAAGCAGCTCTACATCCGTCAGGGATTCCAGTCCCCTCTCCTTCATCTTTTCCCGGGGTCTTTCGTCCCGGAACATTTCCATAATCTTCATGGCACAAAAAAATTGCGCCCCAAGTCGGAGTGCAATTTATTCAAAATATTCCGATATCCAAGTGCCCTGCGGGAAAAACTTGCCGCAAAAGCCGGCGGGAACTATTTCACAAGTCCGGAGAAACCCATGAAAGCCATTGCCATAATGCCAGCTGAAATAAGGGCGATAGGAATGCCCTTGAAAGCCTTCGGCACGGAGTTCAAAGCCAGAGTCTCGCGGATTCCAGCGAAGAGCACCATCGCAAGGCCATAGCCTACGGCCGTCGAAAGCGCATACACAAGTGATTCCACAAGATTGAGCATGTGAGGCTCGCCGCCGAAAGTGAATTCTTTGGTGACCACAATCAAGGCCACACCGAGAACGGCACAGTTGGTCGTAATCAGCGGAAGGAATATACCCAAAGCCGAATAGAGGGACGGGCTCACCTTTTTCAGTACGATTTCCACCATCTGCACCAAAGCCGCAATCACGAGAATGAATGCTATGGTCTGCAGAAATTCAATCTGAAGAGGCTGCAGCACATAGACCTGAAGCAGATAAGTGACCAAAGTCGCGAGAGTGATGACGAAGCAGACTGCTCCCGACATGCCCACGGCGGTGGAAAGCTTGTTTGAAACTCCGAGGAACGGACATATTCCCAAGAACTGGGACAGAACGATATTGTTTACGAATATCGCAGATACTATTATTATCAAATATTCCATAATTCCGGTCTCTATTTGTTGTCAGATGATTTCCTGCGCTCAGTGAACTTCCTGAAAAGGACTATGAGATAGCCCAAGACGAGGAATGCACCCGGAGCAAGAACGAATACGAGGACACCGTCAGCATCGAAAGGTTTCCAGTCGAAAAGCGAGAGGTTGCCAAGAAGTTCACGGACGAGTCCAAGGACTGTGAGGGCTATGGTGAATCCGAGTCCTATACCGATTCCGTCACAGGCCGACTCGAGCACGGTGTGCTTGTTTGCAAAGGCTTCAGCCCTGCCCAAGACGATGCAGTTCACTACGATAAGGGGAATGAACAGGCCGAGTGTGTCGTAGACCGCAGGCAGATAGGCCTGCATAAGGAACTGGAGTACAGTCACGAACGTTGCGATGACAACGATGTATGAAGGAATGCGGACTTTGTCCGGGATGAACCTTGCGATTGCGGATATGGTCATATTGGACAGGACGAGGACGAAAAGGGTCGCCAGTCCCATGCTCATACCGTTGATTGCGGAAGTTGTCGTAGCCAAAGTAGGACACATTCCCAAAAGAAGAACGAAAGTAGGGTTCTCCTTTATTATACCGTTAAGGATATATTTCCACTTACTCATTTGTATTTCCTCCATCGTTTGCAGTTTCTTCAGTTTCTGTCTGCGTTTCCTGCGCAGAGATGGTCCGGGCTATCGCCACAGCCTTCGCCACGGCCTTGACATAGGCCCGTGAAGTGATGGTGGCGGCAGTGATTGCGTCAATGCCTCCCTTGTCCTGGCGGACGGCAAGCGCGGTGGCTTCAGGGTCAAGGCTCCTGAACTGCGATGCGAAACTTTCCTCGGTGCATTTGGCACCCAGTCCCGGGGTCTCGCTGTGGGCGAGGACTTTGGTATTGTAAACCGTTCCGTCAGCAAGGACGCCGACCATAAGGCTTACCGGACCGCCGAAACCGCCCTCTGCAGATTTCACTGCATAGCCGAGAACATTGCCCTCGGCATCGTAGACTTCATAATAATTGCAGCCTTTTCCGTCAAACTCCACTGTCTTTTCCGCTGACGCGCTTTCAAATGCAGGAAGAACCTCGGCAATGGCCTCGTTGAGTTTCTTTGCCGCCGCATCTTCGATAGGCTGCTTTGTGACCGCATATACGGCTGCAAGCAGGGACGAGCACACTAAACAAATCAGTGTGAGACAGATGAGCATATTCTTGAATGATGATTTAAGTGCCATATCAAGCCCTCCCGTATTTTCTCTGGTGGAACGCCTTGTTTATGAGCGGAACTACCATGTTCATAATAAGAATCGCGAATGACACGCCTTCCGGGTATGCCCCGAAGCAGCGGATAAGCATGGTCAGGAGTCCGATTCCGATTCCGTATATCACTCCGCCCCAGTCACTCATAGGAGAGGTGACATAATCCGTGGCCATGAAAATGGAACCGAGAAGCAGACCGCCGCTCAGAAGGCTGACGCCGACATATCCGCCTATTGCAGCCGGGCCCATAGTGACTCCGGAGTATATGGCTGCGAATATTGCGACTGTACCGAGAATGGAAAGCGTTATCCAAGGTTTGATGACCTTGCGGGCAAGGAGGTAGACGAAACCTGCAATCAGGGCGAGTGCGGAAAGTTCACCCGCAGACCCGCCGAAGGTGTTGAGCAGAAGGAGTTTCCAGTCCAAAGCGGCAAGGTTCTCAAAACCTGATTCCTTGATTGTTCCCAGAATGGTCGGACCGGAAACGGCATCGACGCTTCCGAAGAGTCCGGTCGGGACATAGGCCCAGTCGGTCATGGCCTGAGGGAATGAAAGAAGCAGGAAAACACGGGCTGCGATGGCAGGGTTGAAGATATTCTGTCCGAGACCTCCGAAAGTCATTTTGACCACTCCGATTGCGAAAACGCCTCCTATTACCATAATCCACCATGGACAGGAAACAGGCACGTTGAGCGCGAGAAGGACGCCTGTGACAATGGCTGAATGGTCTTTGACCGTACCCGGCTTTTTCAGGAGGAATCTGGTAATCAGTTCTTCCGTAGCCATACAGGTGATGATGCTGACGCCGAGCAGCAGAAGTTCTTTCCAGCCATAAAGCAGGCATGAAAGAATCACGGCCGGGAGCAGCGCGATTAACACATCCGTCATCAGTCTCTTTGTGGTGAGACTGCCGTGAAGATGCGGTGATGGTGATACTATCATAATTCTAAATATTTTCGGAAAATTATTTCTTCTGGGCGGCGGCACGTCCGCGTATGATCTTGATTACGTCTCCTTTTGCGAGCCGGATGACATCCAACAGAGGGATGTTCGCCGGACAGGTGTAGAGGCAGCAGCCGCACTCTATGCAATCCTGGACGGAAGCCGCTTCCAGTTCGTCCATGAGACCGTTCTTCGCATATTTGTTCAGAAGGAAAGGCTCCAGCCCCATAGGGCAGGCATCGGCACATTTGCCGCAGCGGATACAGTTGCTCTGCTCTCCGCGGCGGGTCTGTTCCTCGGTCAGATAAAGAAGCGAAGACGAACCCTTTACCATGCAGGCATCGAGGTTTGCAACGGCCTTGCCCATCATCGGACCTCCGGAGACAATCTTCGCCGCAGCCTCAGGCACTCCGCCGGCATATGCGGCGATATAGGAAAGCGGCATGCCTATCCTGAACAGATAGTTGTGCTGCCTTTCTGCAGGGAGACAGTCCCCTGTGATGGTCATCGTATTGGTAATCAAAGGCATATTCTTCTGGACAGCCTCATAGACAGCTAAGGAAGTCGCCACGTTCTGCACGACCGCACCGACGTCTATAGGCAGTCCCATAGACTTGACCTCTCGCTTCATGACAGCCGCAATCAACTGTTTTTCACCTCCTTGAGGATATTTCTTCTTCAAGACCTGGATCTTGATTCCAGAATAGTCTGCGGAAAGTTTCTGAAGACCCGCGAGAGCGTCTGTCATGGCTTTTATTGCCTCAGGCTTGTTGTCTTCTATTCCGACCACTGCCGGACATCCGCCGAGCACTTTCTGCATCAGAGCCGCTCCGACAAGAATCTCACGGCTTCTTTCAATCATTATGCGGTTGTCGGAAGTAAGATACGGCTCACATTCCGCACCGTTGAGGATGAGGCAGTCAGCCTTCTTGCCCGGAGGAGGACAAAGTTTCACATGGGTCGGGAAAGTCGCTCCGCCGAGTCCGACCACGCCGTTGGATTTGATTCTGTCCACAATGAAGGCGGTGTCGGCGGGAAGGGCTGTGACAATCTCGGAAGAGGTGTCAATGCCGTCTGCCCAGACTTCTTCGTCTGCGACTTCTATTTCAATGTGGGTCATCCAGTTGCCTGCGAGATCCTGTCTCGGTGCTATGGACTTGACTGTTCCCGTTACGGGAGAATGTACGAAAGCGGAGATGAAACCGCCCGGTTCGGCAATCACCTGTCCTGTCTTGAGGC
>CABQAB010000138.1 GCA_902461985.1 uncultured Bacteroidales bacterium
AAAGACAAGATTGCGGATTTCTTCATGCGCTGTTCGCTCGCCCGTTTCAGCCCTGACAGCACAGTAATCTTAGATGTGTCTGCCGCACAAATCGGCGGAATCAGCGAAAAGAACCTGACTGACTGCAAGGCCGACATAGCATCCTACCCTATCGCCCGCGTAAATCCGGATGGAAAACTCGACCTCAACGGCATAAACCCGGCATGGCAGCCTGCGTTCTCCACATTCAGGACATTGGTTCTCGACAAGGAATATCCGGAGGCACGGGAGCTTACTGAAGAACAATGGAAGTCCTGCGCTTCAAAACTCGATGCCTATGAGACATATGTCACCTCCAAGGCAGGGAGCGAAGTCGAGGGGTTAGGAAAGGAAAGAGTAAAAGCGATTGCCGAAGGAAACAGGAAGGACGACATTGCCGCACTCATCGAAAAGGATGTCAGACTGGCTAAGGAAATCGGAGCTATCAGGCAGTTGAGAAAACTTCTGCTTCTGCACAGGGATTTCTACCGTCTGTTACGTAACTATGTAACGTTTTCTGACTTCTACACAACGGACAAGTCGGTCAAAGCCGTGTTCCAGGCTGGAAAACTGTATATAGACCAGCGTTGCTGCGAACTCTGCGTGAAAGTGACGGATATGGCCGCGCAGACTGCGATGGCAGGACATAGCGAGATGTATCTGCTTTACTGCGACTGCGTTGCAAAACATTCCCCTGCCAAGATGACCATAGTCGCAGTCATGACGGACGGAGACATTGCCAACCTCAAGGTCGGCACCCATGCGGTATTCTACGACAGACAGGGCAACGATTATGACGCGACTGTCACGAAAATCATCGACAATCCGATCAGCATACGCCAGGCTTTCTGGTCTCCTTACCGCAAAATGGGCTCGTTCATCGAAAGTTCCATCAACAAATTCGCGGCGAAACAGGATTCCAAGGTCATGGAAAAGGCTACGGCCGGCATAAGCAACGCAGGCCAGAACGCCACGACTCCGCAGCAGCCTGCCGCGTTTGACGTGAGCAAGTTCGCGGGCATCTTCGCGATGATTGGCATGGCGTTGGGCTCCATAGGAACATTCCTCGCGAGCACGCTGGCCACCATTTCCAACATGGGATGGATTCAGCTGATTGCCACGATAGCCGGAATCATACTCCTGATTTCAGGACCTTCGATGATTATGGCATGGCTCAGGTTGCGCAAACGCAACCTCGCACCTATACTCAATGCGAACGGCTGGGCAATCAACTCCAACGTCATCGTCAACGTGGCGTTCGGACAGAAACTCACGACCATCGCCAAGATGCCGACATTCGTAGGCAACGATCCGTTTGCAGACAAGAAAATGCCTGCATGGAAAAAGGCCCTGATATGGATTGCCGTAATAATCGTCATTGCAGTAGGCGTGTATTTCCTTCTGCCTAAAGACATCCGCCCTTTCTGGCCTGAGGCAAAGACCGGGACCGAAGTCGAGGCTCCGGCAGAAACCGTTGCCGAAGTGCCTGCAGACACTGTTGAGATTACGTCTGCCGAATGAGTACGGATGTCCGGACAGTCCTGCTGACAGGCGGCATAGGAAGCGGAAAATCCGCCGTCAGAAAGATTCTGACGGAAATGGGTATTCCCTGTTTCGATGCCGATTCCGCCGTGAAATCCTACTACAAGGATGCCGGGGAAGGGCCATGCCTGCTTTCTGAAATCGAAAGGATTGCCGGCGGCGGAATACGCAAGGCTGACGGGACGTTCGACAAAAAAGCATTTGCCGGAATCATTTTTTCGGAACATGAGAAACTGCGCCAGGTGGAAAGGCTCGTCTTTCCTGTCCTGGCGCAGGATTTCATTGAATGGAGGGACAGATCAGCGTCCGAAGGACATAAAACCGTTGTCCTCGAATCCGCCACGGCTCTTGACAAGCCTGATTTCCCTGTACTTTGGGACAGCTGCGTCTGGGTGGAGGCTCCTGCCGGGCTCAGGATTGAAAGGGTCATGGAGCGGGACAAATGCAGCCGGAAAGCCGTTACAGACCGCATGGCTCTCCAGAAAGACCTATCCGGCCACGAGGGACGGATAGATCATATTCTTGTCAATGACGGAGATTTCAGCAAGCTGAGAGCCGACACTATCTCCATTTTTCATATTGAGGCATAGCCAGGGTCGAAAGCAGTTCCTTGACGCTCCTGTCGTCTTTAGGGCAGATCAGCAGGGCGTCTTCCGTGTTTACCACGATGAAATTGTCCAGCCCCTTGGCCGCCACGAGTTTTCCGTGTTCCTCATTTATTATAAGGGTGTTCCTGCAGTTCCGGGATATTACCGGACCTCCCTCGGAGGCATTTCCTTCTTCATCCTTTTTCTCGACATAATCATACACCGAAGCCCAGTTGCCTATATCCAGCCAGCGGAAGTCGCATGGCATGATCCAGGCGTTGAGTGTCCGTTCGAGGAGACTGTAGTCGAACGATGTCCATGGGCAGTCGGTGTAAGCCCTTTCTATGAACGATTTCTCTGAAACGGAGCCTATCGCATTCTCCCAGCCTTTGAAAAGGGTTGTGACTTCGGGGTTGTAGGTCTCCATCTCTTCCCTGAGCACTGATGCGTGCGCGGCAAAAATGCCTGAATTCCAGAGGAACTCTCCGCTATCCACGAATATTTCAGCCAGATTCCTGTCCGGTTTCTCCGTGAAGGTCTTGACTTTAGCCGGAGTGCCGACAGAATAGTTGCCTTTGCCGCCGACGACCTGTATATATCCGTAATTAGGGTCAGGACGGTTAGGGACTATGCCTAAAGTAACCAGCACGTCTTCCCTGTCGGCGAACTCCAACGAAGCGGACGCGAGGGAGCGGAACTGCTCCTGATCAGTGATATAATTGTCAGACGGAGAAAAGATTATGGTTGCGTCCGGGTTGCGGTGGAGTATGGTATAAGTCGCCCAGGCTATGCATGGAGCGGTATTGCGGGTGTAAGGTTCGAGCAGAAGGTTTTCCGGAAGAAGCTCCGGAATCTGACCTTCGACTATCGGGGCGAATCTGGCGGACGTGACGACCACTATGTTTTCCGGCAGGATGAAATCGGAAAAACGGTCATAGGTCTGCCGTAGAAGTGTCTTGTCATTTCCGGTCACATGGAGAAACTGCTTTGGACAACTTGTGCGGCTCACCGGCCATAGTCTTGAACCGGACCCTCCGGCCATAATCACGCAATAGACATTGGATTTATTCATAGCATATCAATTTTGCAGTTCAGACATATATAGGTATATACGCGTTTGGGGTATATTCCAGTTCTATTTTCTTCCCGGAAACAGTCACTCCCACAATATCGAAGAACAGCTCATATTGAGAGAGTTCAGGATGTTCCAGAAGGAAACGCCTTGCCCCCGCTATCACTTTCTTCTGCTTGAGAGAGTCCACGCTGTTGCCTGGAACGAGACCTTCACCCAGACGGGTCCGTACTTCTACAATATGCACGCCAAGCGGGTCAAAAGCGACAATGTCCAGTTCATAATGCCCGCTGCGGTAATTCCGGGCGAGTATGGTCATACCCATGGATTGAAGATGGAGACAGGCGGCATCTTCGCCCGATCTCCCGGTTATCTGTTTAGCGTTCATATATTCTGTACGCGTGTCTTACGTGTCTGCATTCACGGCATCAGTCGAAAGTGACTATCGTCACCCCGGTTCCGCCGAACTGTATATGCTCGTCCTTGACTGAAGCCACTCCGGGAGTGGTCTTCAGCAGTTTCTGCACCTCTTCCCTCAACGCTCCCGTACCTTTTCCGGTGATGATTCTCACCGACGGCACCGCAAGCATCATGGCGTCATCCACATAGTGCAGGACCTTTTCCAAAGCCTCCGAGACACGTTCCCCCCTGACGTCAAGTTCCGTCGAGAAATTCAGTTTGCGCTCCGAAAGGGAAGAATCCACCCTGACTCTCGACACGTTGCGGTTTTCAGCCTTGTAGGCCTCCTTGTATTCATTGGAAGTGATGCGCTCCACCTTGTCTATCGGCAGTTTCGAGGATATGTTGCCTATGTTCACGAACACAGCCTTTGCCGACACACGGGTCACCTCGCCCACAAAGCCGTTCTCTTTCACGCGCACCTTCTCGCCCGGCTGCAACGGGGCATTGCGGAATGCCTCCTGACGCGCCTTTTCCTCCGCTTCGAGCTGCAGCTGCTTCTTCCTGTTCTCATCCGCACGCTGCATTGTTCTTGCCGCCCTGCGTTCGCGTCTCTGGTCCAGCTGCTTGATTTTCCGCTCTATGTAATCGTCTTTCTCCTTCTGGTCCTGAGCCTTTTTGGCAGCGAGAAGTCCCACGAAATTCTGCAGTTCCTTTCTCGCTTCTGCAGTGCTCTCCTTTTCAGCCTGTGACTCCTTTATTGACCTGATGGTGTTCTCCACCTGACGGTTCGCGCCCCTGACTATCTCCTCAGCCTCCTTGCGGGCCTGGTCCAAAATCTCTTTCTTGAGTTTGCGTATACCCTCCAGCTCCTTCTGATAACGCTCGGTTATGCTTTCGAGGGTCTTGTCGGTGGACTTGATGCGTTCCAGTTTTTCGTCCAGAGCCCTGCGGTTACGGGCAATCTTGCGCAGATTCCTTTCTATATCCACATATTCCTCGCCCGCCCTGGTTTCGGCATCCTTGACAATTGCTTCCGGCAAGCCCATTTTCCGTGCAAGCTCGAACGCGAACGAGTTGCCTGGAAGTCCGGTTTCAAGTTTGAAAAGCGGGGTTATGTTCTTGGCGTCGAACATCATCGCACCGTTGACCACGCCCGTACCGGAGGAAGCGTAGAACTTGAGGTTAGTATAGTGGGTTGTAATGACTCCGTAGACCCCTCTTCTGTCCAGTTCGGCAAGTATGGACTCGGCAATCGCGCCGCCGGCCGCAGGCTCCGTGCCGCTTCCGAATTCGTCTATCAGCACAAAGGTCTTTGCATCGGCCGTCGCCAGCATATCCTTCATATTGGAAAGGAAGGAACTGTAGGTACTCAAATCGTTTTCAAGGGACTGTCCGTCGCCGATATCAGCCATTATCCGGTCGAAAATCATCATCTCGGAAGTCTCCGAGGTAGGGACCAGCATCCCCCACTGGAACATATACTGAAGCAGTCCGAAAGTCTTCAGACAGACTGACTTGCCCCCGGCATTAGGCCCAGAAACAAGGAGTATGTGCTGCCCGGGGGTCAGGGTCGCGGTCATAGGCACAATCTGGCGGCCTTCCTTTTTGAGACTCCTCTCCAAAAGGGGATGTCTTGCCTTGCGCAGGCTCAGTTCCCCGTTATTGGAAATCACCGGCATACCGCAGACGAAGTCCAATGCTGTATGGGCTTTCGCCATGAGGAAGTCAATTTCCCCGAGGAAAAACGCAGCATTGAGCAAATCAGGCAGATATGGACGGAGAAAATCTGTAAATTCCGCGAGAATCCGGACTATTTCCCTCTGTTCTGCGAATTTCAGCTCGCGTATTTCGTTGTCAAGTTCCACAACCTCGGCAGGCTCGATGAAGGCTGTCTTGCCGGAAGCGGACTCATCGTAGATGAATCCGGGAAGTTTCTTCTTGTTGGCTGCATTGACCGGAATCAGCATCTTGCCGTCCCGGACCGTGACCGAAGCCCCGTCCTCAGCTATGCCTTCGTCCTTGGCCCGGCGCAGAATCTGGTTTATGCGCTTAGAAATCGTGCCCTCCTTTTCTTTCAGAGCCTTGCGTATGGAAGAGAGCTCGTCGGAAGCCGTGT
>CABQAB010000139.1 GCA_902461985.1 uncultured Bacteroidales bacterium
CCTCCTGTGGCGGAATCGAGTGAAAGCATACGCAGAAGGGTGGTGGCTGCCCGGGAAATACAAAGCCGGCGTTTCCGTGACGAGGGCATCTTTACCAATGCCGCCATGAACAACAGAATGATTGAGAAATATTGTCCTCTGAGCGATGAGTGCAAGGATTTTCTCGGCAGGACAATCGACAGGATGGGACTCTCGGCGAGAGCCTGCATGAGAATTATCAGAATCGCGCGTACCATTGCCGATCTTGCGGACTGCCGGGACATTTCAATATTGCATCTGAGCGAAGCCGCAGGTTTCCGTTTCCTTGACAAACAACTTCCGATATGAAAACAAATGAATTACTCGTCCTGATGGCGGCAGTGACTGCTTTCAGCGGCTGTTTCAGTAAAATTACCGATGAAAGCGGGCCCGGCAACGAAGAATGGCCGGACTATATGGACCCGGACGGGGACATCTGCATCGTGACAGGTGTGGCGTATCCTGAGGGGACAGAATGGAACGGAGGCGGCTGGAACAGTCCTGACGCAAAGGTGGTGATGTATAAAGACGGGCAGCTGATGGCATCTGTCAGCACCCGTCCGGTCGATGAAAAGGCCGTTTGCGACCCTTCCATGCACTTTTACTGCAACGGCAGTCTCTATTGTGAATACTTTTCCCCGACGCAGACTGTCATCAGCAGGAACGGAGAGGAACTTTTCAGATTCAGGGACAGGGAAAACATATTTTTCCTTGGCGAACATGAAAACAGGGTGCTTACGGCAGGGGAAAGCGAAGACGGGAAAGATTTCTTTTTCAGGTCGGACGGACAGATGGTTTTTGCCGGTTATGGCGGACAGGCGTTCAGAAACGTGTGTGTAGACGGGGACGGGAACATTCACCTGTATTACAAAACCGAAGTGAACAGCACCTCCGGAGTTATCGGGCAGTTCCATTGTCTTCAGGGCAAAAACAGCATACAGATTGACCTGCCGTCGAATCTTGGGGATGTCTATGGATTCGCTATGGACGGAGAGGACCACATTGCCCTGTGCAGCCGGAAATCAGAAGGCGGCGGAGTCTCAGGAGTATATCATACGGGAACAAAACGCTTTACAGAGACTTCGTCCTATAATTTCGATTCGGCGGTGGTCCTGTCCGCGGATGCACCTTTAGTAGGTCTGGCGTATTCAAAACTCGGATATGCATACGGGAAAACCTATACCGTCATTCTTTCCGGCAACAGGATAAAACTGTCATGGGAAAACGGAAGCGGGTATGCAGTCGGTTTCCGCAGGATGGCGGACGGCGAGCTGGCGGGGGTGCGCAAGTCCCAGGACGAAAACGGAGTGGATCTGCTTTACAGGGCGACCAGGAGAGACAGCCTGCCCGAAGGTTATACCGTGATGTGTGACAACGCAGTCTGTATCGGCAAAGACGGCAGGGCCGCAATCGGTCTCAGCTCGAAAACCGGCGGCAGGGCCATACTCTGGACCGAAGGCAAGGTGGACAGCCTCGATTTCTGCGGCATAGTCAGCGGCGTCTACCTCGAAGACCGTCCGGAAGAAGAGCCTGTGGAAACAGTCAGGACGACAGAGTGGAAGCCATGACACCGGCGGCCATGTCCCGCTGGTTCCCTTAAAGGACTGTCCGGCGTGCGGGCTGCTGTTCCTGTCTGAAAATATGATTATATTTGCAACGGGTAACAAAGACGATTATACTATGACAATCACGATACGCGACCTCGCAGACCTTGACAGGGCGGCGGCGGAATTTCTCGAAAAAATAGGTGACAGCAGGCTTGTCGCATTCTATGCTCCCATGGGTGCTGGGAAGACGACTTTTACGACGGCCCTGTGCAGGCAGTTGGGCGTGACTGACGCGGTATGCTCTCCTACGTTCACGATAATAAACGAATACGTCACCTCTTCCGGGGAATCCATGTACCATTTTGACTTCTACAGGATAAGCAAACTTTCAGAAGCGACCGAAATCGGCCTTGAAGACTATCTCTACAGCGGCTGTCTCTGCATCATGGAATGGCCGGAGAATGTTGAGGAACTCCTTCCGGATGAGACGCTTCGTGTCAGCATCACCGTCAATCCAGACGGCTCCAGAACGCTTTCGTGGTAATATTCCGATGCGACAGCCGGCCGCATTCAGGTGCGGCAGTTGGCTGAGTTCAGGTGCGGCAGTCGGCTTTGCTTTTTGTCGTGCCGGCGGGTCATTTCCGGTAGATGCCGAAAAGGGCTGAGCCGCTGCCGGACATGGCGGCATAGACTGCGCCGTTGTCATAGAGGGACTCTTTGAGCCGTTCCAGTTCGGGATATTTCGCGAAGACGGTGGCTTCGAAATCATTCTTCAAAGTTCCCTTCCATTTTTCCGGCGGCAATGCAAGCACTTCCTTCAAGGGAATATCCGGAACAGACGGGACAATGCCCCTGTAGGCGTCAGCCGTTGAAACGGCTATGTTTTCCGGAACAACTACCCGGATTTCAAAATCAGCATCACTGTCCCCGCCAAAATCTATAGGTTCCCCCATGCAGTAATCTTCAAGAATCTCTCCGCGACCTGAGCCGAACATGGGGCGGTTATGGATGAAAAACGCGCAGTCACTTCCGAGACGGGAGGCGTAGGATGCAAGTGCGGCCGTGTCAAGTCCCAAAGAAAACATTTGGTTGAGGGCTTTCAACGCAAAAGCCGCATCCGAAGAGCCTCCGCCGAGACCTGCCCCCACCGGAGAACGCTTTTCAAGAAATATTTTCACCGGAGGCAGGGCGAAATCCCCGGCTAAAAGAAAATATGCCTTTGCGCAGAGGTCTTCTAAGGGATTCCAGTCCACCCCTTCCCTCCGGGCTATGGTTATCATCAGTTTCCCGTCTCCGGACATGCCCTGTACGATACTCCGCGCCCCGTCTTTCGCAACATCCTCCGTCCCGGGATTCCCGTAAGCGGCGAAAAGCGACGCGGAGCAGCGGCTGTAGTCATCGCCGGCCACGATTTCAAGCACGTCGGATATTCCGTAATAAGGAACAAAAAGGGTCTCGATGTCATGGTAGCCGTCCGGGCGTCTGCTCAACACGTTCAGGCCTAAGTTGATTTTGACGTTGGGAAACACAATCATGGCAGAGTCAGATTATTGATCTCACGGCTTCCTCTACCTTGCCGGCGACGCTCTCCCTGATTTTCGCATCCTCAATCATTTCCAGCACTGGCGAAAGGAACGAAAGCATCTGCAGTTTCTTTGCCTCGTCTTCCGGCACACCTCTCGACCTCATATAGAACTGGGCCTCCTCGTCCAGCTTGCCCACTGTCGCACCGTGGGAGCATTTCACGTCGTCGGCGTATATCTCCAACTGAGGTCTGGTGGAAACGGTGGCAGTGTCGCTGAGCAGCAGATTGTGGTCCGACTGGTATGCTTCGGTTTTCTGGGCGTCATGCGCCACTATAATCCTGCCATAGAAGCCCACCTTAGCCCTGCCTCCGACAATGCCCTTGAAATCCTGACGGGAAAAACATCCTCCTGCCTTATGCTCCAGCACAATGTCTATCCCGACTTTTTCTTCTCCGGGACATACATACACACCTCCTAAATTCACGCTTGCGCCCTCTCCTTCGAGCACGATGTCCAGAGGGATGTCGCAGTTCACGCCCGGCAGGACCACGACAAGCATGTCGAGGCGCTCTCCCGTTCCGAGGACGATTTTTTCTGGAATGGTGTCCCTGCCGGCAAAATATATCTTACAGTCCGTCATATCCGTTTTCTTCGATAAAGTCAACGAGCTCCTTTCCTCCGGTTTTCACTATCCGGCCGTCTTTTATGACATGGACGATGTCCGGGACTATATATTCCAAAAGCCTCTGGTAGTGGGTGATGATTATCGAAGCCTTTTCAGGGGTATGGAGACGGTTCACCCCGTTGGCGACAATCCTGAGCGCATCCACGTCGAGTCCGCTGTCGGTCTCGTCCAGAATGGAGAGCACAGGGTCGAGCATAGCCATCTGGAAGATTTCGTTACGCTTTTTCTCTCCTCCGGAAAATCCCACGTTCACTTCTCTTTTGGCAAATTCGGGCTTCATCTGCACGAACTCCATCTTTTCCTTCATAAGTTTCAGGAACTCACCGCCTTTCATCTCTTCCATGCCTTTCGCACGCCTGTGGGCGTTCACGGCAGTCTTCATGAAATTGGTAATGCTCACGCCCGGAATCTCCACCGGATACTGGAAGGACATGAAAATGCCTGCCTGCGAACGTTCTTCCGGAGTCATTCCGAGCAGGTCCATGCCCATATACTCGATTGTTCCGGCAGTTACGCTGTATTGCGGTTTTCCGGCGAGCACCGAACTCAGGGTGCTCTTTCCCGCTCCGTTGGGCCCCATGAAGGCATGGATTTCACCTTTGCGGATTTCGAGGTCGATTCCACGCAGGATTTCCCTGTCTTCGATTCCGGCGTGAAGACCATTGATTTTCAATATTATATCGTTTGCCATAATTTGGTAATCTCAAAAGTCTTATTTAATGTTGATGCATTCTATCATATTCCCTGGCTGTTCTCTTTTCTGTAAAGTTTCATCCATCCGACAAGGGAGACTATTCCGTTAATCAGATAGAGCAGGCTCACAATCGGCATGAACACATGGCCAACCATCAGGTGCAGTGTAATCTGTGTAGCGTTCACGAAAAGCCATAGAATCCAACATTCCCACTTCTTCAGTGCCGACAGCAGCTGGGCGGAAATAATCAGAACTGTCACGAGTGCGTCTATGTAGGGTATGGGGTCAGGCGGGAAATAGCCAGGACACCAAGAAGTTCCGAGCTTGAAAAGCAGCCAGCCCCAGAGCACTGCCATCAGCGGAATCAGGACCATGATTGCGACACGGGCTTTCCAGCTTAGCATCGTCACTTTCAGTTCCCCTTTTGAAGCCTCTTCGTCCTTGCGCGGATGAGTCCAGCGGTAGTGTCCGAGTATGTTGATGCCCAATGATACGGGCTGCAGCAGGAGCGATGCGTAGAGATGTTTGTTGAAGAACATCAGGGCAAGACCGGCAGTGTAGAGGTACCCCACCCAGAAATTGTATTTGCTGTTGCGGCCTGCTAAGAATACGCAGGTCAGCCCGAGAACCGAAGTAATCAGGTCAATCAGCAGAACCGGGGTGTCCGAGCCTATGGTAAACAAAGAATAATTCAACCAGTCCATAATTCTAACCTATTGAGCCTTCAAGCGAAACGGAAAGCAGTTTGCGTGCCTCCACGGCAAATTCCATCGGCAGACGGGCCAGAACTTCCTTCGCGTATCCGTTGACTATCAATCCCACCGCATCTTCCATAGGAATACCCCTCTGGTTGCAGTAGAACAGCTGGTCTTCGCTGATTTTCGAGGTCGTCGCCTCATGTTCGACAACAGCCGAAGGATTTGAATTGACGATTTCCGGAAACGTGTGCGCTCCGCAGTCAGAGCCAATGAGCAGACTGTCGCACTGGGAGTAGTTGCGGGCGTTTTCTGCTCCCGGAAGCACTTTCACCAGTCCCCGGTAGCTGTTCTGGCTGAACCCGGCGGAGATTCCCTTGCTGACAATCCGGCTGCGTGTGTTTTTGCCTATGTGTATCATTTTCGTTCCCGTGTCAGCCTGCTGGCGGTTGTTGGTCACGGCGACCGAATAGAACTCCGAGGCGGAATTGTCGCCTTTGAGTATGGTCGAAGGGTATTTCCATGTGATGGCCGAGCCTGTTTCCACCTGTGTCCATGACAGGT
>CABQAB010000140.1 GCA_902461985.1 uncultured Bacteroidales bacterium
GTTATACTTCATTTTTCGCTATAAAAATGCGGTGCGAAGTTACTAAAAAATGAAGTATAACGGAAATAAAATTATATTGCCGCCATCTATGGCACCGATTGCCGTGATTTGCAGAACCTATTGCCGCCATCTGTGGCACCGATTGCCGCCACGCTCCCGTCAGAGTCCAGCCGACAAAGCCGCCACAATCCGCCCTACTCCGTTGCCTGCAGGCTCCAGCTTCAGTCCGTCAAAAGAAGCGTCAGGTCTGCCGATTCTGAAATAGGCAACATCCTGAAGGAGGAACTGGGAATCCACATAATCCAGATCGTCCTCGCTGATCTGAAGGAGCGCACCTGGGACTTCAGCGAAAAGCAGCCTCATCCTGTCCGATTCGTTATAAGCCCGCCCTAATCCATTGACGTTCAAAGATATGCCAACACCGGAAGCAGCTGCAAGCTTTTTTGCGGCAACGGCCACACCGCCGTCGCACACAGTCCTCGATGCCAGCACGACACCGTCCTCGACCAGATCCCTGACCACCTCGAAGCAGTCGATAAAATAGTCCGGGTCCTCGATCTGGGGAGCATGACCGCCGCCACATCCCGAAACCGAAGAAAGCAAAGAACCGCCCAGACGGAACTGGCAGGTGTCAAAAGGCACGTAGATAAGGCAGGTATCCCCGGCAGCCAGTCCTGCCGAACATTTTCTGCGCTCCCCCATCCATACTTCCCTGTCACTTTCAAGGCAGAACTCAGGTCCGCCAACCGTCCATTGCCTGTCCTCATCCGGAGTCATGTCATCCTCCTCCCAGTCCTTGTCAGCCACATCTTCATCCACATCCTCATCCGCGCCACAATCAGCCGCATAGGATGCCGGAACCGGAAAATAGGAATTCACTGACAGGCCGTCGCTTTCATCATAGCCATAGCCCTGAATCCCTATTCCGAGAGTGTAGACATAATCGGTAGCAGACCGGACACTGCGATAAAAAGCGGAATGACTCCCGAGCCCTGAAACGTTCCAGGACCAGTCCGCCCAAAGCCGCAGGTCCTCGAGACGGAACTTTCCCTCTAACCAGAGGCAGTCAATCAATGCCGCCGCTATGCGCTGCCTGCTGAAACTTTCAGGATACTGCAGTTCGAACGGACGGTCCTGGGCAGCATGTGAAGCCTCTGAGACAGCATCCAGCAGTTCACTGAAACGTTCCTCAGGGCAGGCGCAGGATTCCGGAGAAGGATCTACGGTCTCGTCCCAGATGTCTCCGGGAATCTGAACTTCAGTTTCTGCACAAGAAAATCCGGCATCGGAATCCTCGGCATTTTCACCCTGAGCGCAAGCCGGATCAGACGTTGCAGCCGACGGAATCATACATTCTTCAAGCATATCAGCCGGCGTCACGTCCTGACGGACACCGTCGATAACATAGCTTGAAAACAAAGCGGAATGCTCACTTTTCATAAATCCAATTGAAGATGAGTGCAAAAATAGTTATTTTTGTGTTAAAGTTAAAATGAACGGAAAAGATATGGAGAATTTTACGGAAGCAGAATATAACAGACTGATTGAAAATATCTTTCAGCGTTTTCCTTCCTTTCAGAAATACGGCAGCGCAGGCTATCATCCGGGACTGGACAACATGAAGACCTTCGATGACGCGCTCGGCAATCCGCACGGAAAGTACGCGACAATCCACGTGGCAGGGACCAACGGCAAGGGCTCAGTGAGCAGCATGATTGCTTCGGCACTGTCTGCAATGGGCTATAAGACAGGGCTATATACATCTCCGCACTTGAAGGATTTCCGGGAAAGGGCGAAGATATGCGAAGGAGGCGGATACAGGATGATTCCCAAGGAACGGGTCTATGAGTTCTGCTCAAGATGGGGCGGGACTATGGACAGGCTCGGACTTTCGTTTTTCGAGATTACCACAGCAATGGCCTTTGACTGGTTCGCGGCCGAGAATGTGGATATAGCGGTAATCGAGACCGGTCTGGGCGGACGTTTAGACAGCACCAACATCATTTCTCCGGTTTTGAGCGTAATTACCGGAATCGGCCTGGACCATTGTGACATATTAGGACATACGCTTTCCGAAATAGCCTTTGAGAAGGCTGGAATCATAAAGCCGGAGACAGATGCCGTGATATGGAAACGGGATGAGGCGACCGCCGGGGTGTTCGTGAAGCAGGCAGAGGAATGTGGGCTTATGACGACGGCAAAAAAGCATGATGCAGACGCAAAAGACGCCGAGAGGCCGACGGAAGATGAGGATAGGCCGATGAAAGATGAGGACAGGCCGATGAAAGATGAGGACAGGCCGATGAAAAGGCTGTATTTTGCCGATATGGATTTCAATGGGCCTCAGTTCAGGATGGAGGACGGGATGATGACCGGCATAGATGAGATGGTTGAGAGGATATATCCGCGGCTGGACCTTCAGGGAAAATACCAGCGGACAAACCTGAAAACCGTACTCGCAGCATTGCAGGTCGTGAAAAACAACTTGCCGCAACCTGAAACGCATACATTTGACCTGAAGACGCTTGAGGACGCGCTCGAGAACACGGCAAAACGCACAGGACTCAGGGGACGATGGGAAAAAATCAGCGACAATCCCTTGACAATCATGGATATAGGGCACAACGCCGACGGGATGGAGCAGAATTTCAGACAGTTGAACGAAATGACGGAAAAGGACGGCTACAGCCTTATTATGGTTTACGGTACAATGGCGGACAAGGACTATGCTGCAGTCATGCGGATGATACCGTCAAAAGCGAAGGTAATATTCACCAATGCATCCAGCCGGAGGGCATTGCCCGCTGCAAAAGCCGCAGAGACGGCTGAAGCTCTCGGAATCCGCGCTGAAGCCGTATGTCCGTCAGTGGCCGAAGCCGTCAGCTGCGCACTGAAACTCGCCGACAGACTGGGCGCAAACGGAGAAAAGCCGATGATTTACATAGGCGGAAGCGCGTTCGTGGTTGCAGAAGCCATGGAAACGCTTGACAGCCGCCGCTGAAGCAGATGAAAAGTGGCGGCGGGGCATGCACGGGAGGTCGAGAGTCGAAAGGATTTTCGGAATGAGCATCGAGATTATGAACTCCTCCTCCATGAAATGAGTACCGGGGTATATGGCCATATTGTTCCCGAAATACCTTTTCCAGGTCCGCACGCTCACAATCCCGCTTTTGCGGTAATGGTCATATTCCCCGAAAAAGGCGAAAAAGGAGCAGTCAGCCGCACGCGCACTTCCGTCCTGACCAACCGCGCAGCTCAACGCCTCCCTGCGGTGATGACGGTATTTGCGCAGGGTCCGGAAAG
The DNA here is from genome assembly GCA_902461985.1 of uncultured Bacteroidales bacterium. Lineage (GTDB taxonomy): Bacteria > Bacteroidota > Bacteroidia > Bacteroidales > UBA932 > Cryptobacteroides. The sequence goes on from CABQAB010000140.1 coordinate 3,304, forward strand.
TGAAATGCAGACTCTGACGGTCGCCTTCACGCGGCCTGAAATGCCGGTCAAGCCATGCAGTCACTCCAGGAACAAGAGCGAGCCAGGCCAGATAGCCCATATAAAGCGGAGCATTCAGTGCTGGCGACACTAAAATATGCGGACAGCCACCTATCCTCAGGGCATGCAGCGCACCTAAAGATTCCCCTATCACGAGAGCAGGCCCAATTTCCTCAACCCAGGTTTCAATCAGTTCCGCCGCTGTTTCAGGGTCGAACGGATAGGTCCGGACTATCACACTGACTTTCACGTCCCCTGGCGCATACTCTCCTAAATGTTCATTAAGCAATGAAGGGATGCGGCTGTCCGAGCCTCCTCCCATTCCGTGAACATATAGAATCCTGTATTCCTGCATCTGCTGTAATTATCCGTCTGCAAAAATACTAATAAATCTGCTTTCCTGCGTACATCATGAATTACAAACCACGAGTGCCGCAGCCAAAAATGCGATGGCTGCGGCACTGTGAAAACATATTTCAACCGATTCCTGTAGCGTCAGGATTAAGGAAGAGATACAGGGATGTACTCGATGGCCGAATTGACCGTGAGGTCGTTTCCTGAAGCAGACCAGTCTTTCACTGTATTAGTGTCCTTGTCATCCTCATTGAATCTCCAGTATGCCACAAGACCTTCTGAAGAAGGGTCTACGTAGTACCGATGGTTTTCAGCATTGAGTTCACTCGTAGTCAGCACCTTGTTCCATATTCTGACCTCAGACATCCAGCCCTGGAAATCACGGTTGTTGTCGTAGGAACGTCCAATCCAGAATGCGTATTTTCCGAGATTAGGTATCCTGTTCTCGAATCCCTCCTGAATATAAGGCACTCCGAAGCTGACTTCAGCAGTAGGAATCGTTATCGGATAGCAACTATTGGTAGTTTTACCAGGCTGGCCCATATAGAGAGTCACAGTGCCGCTGTCAAAGGTAACGACAAGATGGAGCCATTTCTGTAAATGGCCGAAATTGCCTGACATAGTGCTTAACGTCCAATATTGTCCCGATTTAGCACCACCGTTATATGCAACCTGAATCTGATTATGCGGAACACCGTTGGTTTCACCACTACCCATACGGATAAGGAAGTGGTTCTCAATTCCGAGGAGAGTTGAAATGCTGTTTCCGGTCTTCCATTCCTGGACATTGATGAGCATCTCAATAGTGAACTTGCTCAGATTGTTAAGTGCGTCTGCATTATTCCATGTCTTTGGATAAGCATAGTGCTTCTTCATGTTGGCCACATAGTTGATGAGCGCACTCTTCTTCAGGGTAACCGGCACTTTGACTTCCGGCACAGACGAAGAAACAGGCTTGAAGACGATGTTGTATGTTGTCCTGTCGCTGACTGCAGCAGCATTGAACTTCTCGACATTGTCCGCCGCAGTGCCGACGTGGGTAATGCCGCTTGCGTCTGAAAGGTCGATTTCATACTCAATGTTTGCAGTGACAGGAATTTCAAAATCGCCGCCTTCAAGTCCGAGAACGATTTCCTTTGCGCTGATTTCAAGCCTGTCAGTCTGTTTCTGATTGACCTGTACTGTTACGGAAAGATCTTCACCGTTGCTGATGGTAATGACTGCAGAACGATTTTCGTAAGTTGCGTTTTCTGCTGCATTGAAGAAGAAATCCACAGTGTTGTCGCCCTGGTCTGAAGCTTTGGAAGTAATCCATGAAGCCTCGTCAGGAACAGTGACGAAAAGGTTTTCTGCCGGGATGTTGGACTCAACTGAAACAGTGAAGTCGCCTCCTTGTTTGTCGAATTCGACTACCTCTTCCGTAGTAAGGGCGAGAGTCCAGACTTTGGCTTTGGAAGTCACAGTAAGTTCAACTGTTTTTCCCTCATTTGCAAAGCTGAAAGTAGCAGCAAGGTCTTCCTTGCCGACATTTGGAGCGACATTGAAAGTCACGATGTCACCGTCTTCGCCTTGCTCGGCAGAAGGAGTGACCCAGTCATATTCGGCTGCCGGCGTGAGTGTCCATGAAGCACTTTCGTCATTTGCAAGACTGGTTACCATGACATCGGAGCTGCCGCCACCAGCTTCAAAACTGAGAGTTGCAGGAGCGAGTTCGAGAGTGTAGTCAACAGGAATCGTCTTCTTCGAAAGAATGGTGAACTCATCAGTGGCTTTGCCGCAGGTAAAGGTGAAGGTAGCATTGCGGTCCTCAAGAGTCTCGTTCGGCTTGACTTCGAAAACGACCTTGTCGCCGTCCTTGCCTTCCACAGCCGATGGAGTGACCCAGTCATAAGTCACTTCAGAAGAGAGAGTCCAGTCTCCGGACGATGCCACAAGCACCTCCACTTTGTCACCGGTGCTCTCTACTTCGGCGGATTCAGGCGTGACAGCAATCTCGTCTTTTGCAGGCTCCTGTCCCGGATCG
>CABQAB010000141.1 GCA_902461985.1 uncultured Bacteroidales bacterium
CCGCAGGCATTGCTGGGATCCCCGTGACGGTTTCTATTATAGCGTGGACTTTAATCTGCTCCCGGTCATGAAGCCTGAACATTCCGGATTTACCCTTCATCAGGGAGCACCTCGTGAATATGATTGTCTTCTCCAGCGTTTCAGCGTATGGAGCGGCTTTCTGCCTATGTGGTGTGGTATAGCTACAGCGGAAGAGGCAGAGAAGATGGTCATGAAGAATTACAGGGATAGCGGATTGTTCAATGCTCCGGCAGGAGTGTACACATTGGCTCCTACAGAAAAGATGTATAATGTCAAGGCAAGCGGCAACCCGTCCTCCTGGCTTGGGCCAGTGTGGATCTGTGCCAACTATTTTGTCTGGAGAGGGCTTGTCGCCTACGGGTACACTGCTGATGCACGTGACCTTGCCGAAAAGACAGTGCTTCTTCTCGGGCGTGACCTGGAACGCTTCGGTGCCATGCACGAGTATTATGATCCGGTGACGGGAGAGCCTGTGCTCAATCGTGGATTTCAGAACTGGAATCTTCTTGTCATGAACATGATTGCCTGGCTTGACGGCAGGGAGACAGTCGAGGAATTCTAATCATTGAGGGATGGATATGGTGGATCTTAACGGAATGTCAGATAAGGAACTGGTGAGACTTGCCTCTGCCGGTGAAATGAAGGCCATAGAGGTGCTTTACAGTCGTCACTATGAGCTTCTGCTGAATTTCGGCATGAAGTATTTCGCTGACATTGATTTCGTTAAGGATTGTATCCAGGATCTTTTTGTGAAGCTGATATGTTCTCCTCATCGTTTCCGTGACGTAATGTGCGCCCGTTCATGGCTTGTCTTTTCCCTGAGGAACATAATCTACGACAGGCTAAAGGCATTGAAGCCTCACTGCAGTCTTGATGAGCTGCCTTTTATTGACATGAATGAGGAGTATTTCCTGACAACCATTGACGAAGGCGCCGGCGATGAGGACATTGCAAGACGGAAAAGGGTGATGGGAGTTTTCGGTCAGCTTTCAGGAAACCAGCGCATGGCGATATATCTTAAATATGCAAAAGGGCTTTCCCATAAGGAGGTCGCTGCCATTTTCGATATCAATGAGCAGTCATCCATGAATATGATTTCACGGGCGATTGCAAAGATAAGGCGGCTCGTCGGCGATTTTCCGATTCTCTCATGGCTGTTTTTCTAAGAATATATGCGCTAATTATAATTATTTGAATATGAATTGTTTTAGTCTTAAGTCTGCAATGTCAAGATAGACGTGCAACTCTGACGGGGCACAAAGAGTCAAAACTCATTTTGCAGATTCGGCGGAAATGCTTATTTTTGCACAGATTTTAACAATTCTAAATTAAAGGATATGAACAAGAAATTCAGATGTCTGGTCTGTGGCTATGTCCACGAAGGACCGGAGGCACCGGCAGAGTGCCCTCTCTGCCACGCAAAGTCAGATAAATTTGTAGAAGTCAAGGAAGACGAAGGAATGGTGTGGGCCTGTGAGCATGAGCTCGGAGTCGCAAAGGGAGTTGATCCTGAGATTCTCGAAGGGCTTCACGCACATTTCAACGGAGAGTGTACTGAGGTCGGAATGTACCTTGCAATGAGCCGTCAGGCAGACCGCGAGGGCTATCCTGAGATAGCCGATGCATTCAAGAGATATGCTTTTGAAGAGGCAGAGCACGCGGCTAAATTCGCCGAGCTTCTCGGTGAGTGCGTATGGGACACCAAGACCAACGTAAAGAAGAGAATGGAAGCTGAATGTGGTGCATGCGAAGACAAGTTCCGTATCGCCAAACTTGCAAAAGCCCAGAACCTCGACGCAATCCACGACACCGTGCACGAGATGGCGAAAGACGAAGCCCGTCACGGCAAAGGTTTCCTCGGTTTGTGGAAAAAGTACTTCGCATAAGGCGCGAATTAGAAAAATCATTCCTATATTTGAAGGGACTGTGTCAAAATGAAAATTTTGGACAGTCCCTTCAAGTTGTGCAACCGGGTGATTGAGACACACCGCACTCAATTTTGTGTTATGGAAAGACATCAGATAATAACTGTCGGCAAGGACCTTGAAACGGTATACCTCGGAATAAAGGAATTCAGACCGGATGCGATACACCTGCTGGCGACAAAGGAGACAAAAGGACTCTATTCCCACATGCTCAGGCTGATATCCCCGAAAATAAAGGTTCATGAGTATCTCGTAGGACCCTATGAGGTGGAGGAGATTATGAGGGTCTGCGGCGAGATACAGGAGGCCCGTCCGGACGTGGAGTTCGTCTACAATTTGTCGGAAGGTACGAAAATCATGGCGATGGCCGCCGGCAAAGTGGCGATGCAGTTCGGAGCAAGAGCGGTATACATAACACAGGACGGGTATTGGATAGACACTTTCGACTACCGGCGCAACCGTCTCGATTCAGGCATCAGCAATGCGGAATACATCAAGCTTTACGGCAACAGCCTGCGAGAATTCGAGGATGTAGGGAGGATGAACGAACTGGATGTGAATACGGCCTGGTATGTCAAGAAATTCATCGAGCACAATATAGAACTTTACAACTACGCCAAGAAATGGTACAGGTCGCTGCCGGATTCCAAGACAAGGAAGTATTTCAGTTCCCGCCTGAAGAACGGCTATTCCATTGAAACGGATGCCGGTACTCTTACAATCTATAAGGGAGGGGACGTGGTCTTTGACTCTGCCTGCAAGCGGAGCTGTGAACTGATGTTCCTCGGAAGATGGTGGGAAGTTGTCGTGGCGGACACTGTTGCCCAGTGGAAGAAGTCCCGGTCTTCCAGCCGGCATACCGAGATCTGGAGAGACGTGATTTTCAATGATGTGGACAGGAATTCCGTCAAGAACGAAGTGGACCTGCTTGTGAACGAGCAGCAGAAACTGTTGCTCGTCGAGTGCAAGTCCGGGGAGGTCTTTTCGGCGGACATTTTCAAGATACAGAGTGTGAGGGAGACTTACGGAGGGACTGTCTCCAAAGCAGTACTTGTAAGCTATATGCCTCTCAGCAAGTCAATTATAGAGAAGTGCAACAATCTTGGAATATACTGGTTCGCGCCTGGAGACTATGCTTCGAGAATTTCCCACATAAAGCTGCTGCCGCAATGGCTGGACGATGTCGTTTCTTCTCATGAACTTTGATATGTCTGCAATGGATCCTTTTTTGAAACAGGTCGCCTCGCACTATATGGGCCTGGATGGCTTTCAGGAACTTGAATTTGTCTTTCCGAACAAGCGTTCTTCCGCGTTTTTCCGCAAATATGTCTGCGAAGAGGCGGCCCGGAGGAAAAAGGCTGTCATTATGCCGGAATGTAAGACGATAAACGACCTGTTCGCAAGTCTTTCGGATTTGACACCCGCTTCGAGAATCCCGTTGCTGCTTAAATTATATGCTTCCTACACAAAGTTTTACGACAGGGCCGAATCTTTGGACGAGTTCATCTGCTGGGGGGATGTGCTGATATCGGATTTCAATGACATCGACAAATATCTGGCGGATCCGAAACAGGTCTTTGCAAATGTCAGGGATTTGAAATCCATAGAGGACAGATTCGAATATCTTACGGAGAACCAGCAGGAGGCGTTAAAGACGTTCCTGCACCATTTTTACGAAAAAGGCACTGACGGAAAGTCGGGTTTTGCCGTGAACGGTGAAATCAAACGGGAATTCGTCCGGCTGTGGAATGTGCTCCTGCCCCTTTACGAGGATTTCAATGCCGTCCTCGAAGCGGAAGGAACAGGGTATGAGGGACAGATATACAGAAAGGTCGCAGGTCTGGAATCTTCCGTGAGGGAGCATATTGAAGGCCACAGATTCGTGTTTGTGGGTTTGAATGCCCTGAATGAATGTGAGAAGAAGCTGCTGCGCCATCTCAGAGACAGCGGTGCGGCGGAGTTCTGCTGGGACTGGTCGTCGGAATGGATACGGGATGCAGACAACAAGGCTTCTTTTTTCATGGCTGCCAATGTCCGGGAGTTTCCCCAGGCTTTCCGCCTCGATGCTGACGGCCTGCCGCACTGCAGGTTCAATGTCGTGTGCGTTCCGTCGGCGGTGGGGCAGGCAAAACAGCTTCCCCGTATTCTGGAATCTGTCAGTGGCTCTGAGGCCGAAGCGTGCGCGATTGTGCTTCCTGACGAAAACATGCTGCTGCCGGTGCTGAATTCCATTCCGGAGAATATTCATAACATCAACGTGACCATGGGCTATCCCATGAAAGGCAGTGACTTTGCAGTGCTCCTCTCCTCTTTATCCTCGGCGCGTCTCAATTCTCTACGCAAAGGGGAGCAGACTCTGTTCTATCACAAGTTCGTGCGCACGGTCTTCTCCAACACTGTTTTCAGAAAGATAGCCACTGACAAGGACATGGAGGTCTGCGCCAGGATTATTGACGAGAGAAAGGTCTATGTCCCTGTGGAGGACTTTTCCGGTTCTGAACTGCTGGCATTGTATTTCAGTCCTTTCCATGCGGAGATGTCCTCGGCATCAGCGCAGGCGGTCAATGAATTCGCGGAATATCAGAAGGCAGTCACGGAAAGAACCGGAGAACTGCTGGCGGACTTGAATGATTCAGGCAAAGCCGGCGATATGGACACGGTCTTTGCAAAGGCATTTTATAACGCTGTCGTCAGTCTGCAGCAGCTGAATCTTGAAGTCAGGCTGACCACATATCTGAAACTTCTCGACAGGGTGCTCATGCCTGTATCTGTCCCGTTCAGCGGAGAGCCTTTGAGCGGTCTTCAGATTATGGGTCCGCTTGAAGCCAGGGCGTTGGATTTCAATACTTTAGTGATACTTTCCTGCAACGAGGGGGTGTTCCCCCGCAAGTCGTTCTCGTCTTCGTTCATCCCGCCTGAACTCCGCAAAGGTTTCGGACTGCCGACCTATGAGTATCAGGACGCCGTCTGGGCCTATTATTTCTACAGGATGATACAGAGGGCGGAAAATGTGTGGCTTATGTATGATTCCCGTACGGACGGAGTGAAATCGGGCGAGGAGAGCCGCTACATAAAGCAGCTGGAATATCTTTTCAATGCGGATATCAGATATTATGTGACTTCAGTCTCGACAGGCAGCCGCTATGAGGAAGAACCTCTCATGAAGACGGCTGAGCATGTGGAGTTTCTCAAGAACAGGCTCGAATATTCCGCCACTCTCTTAGAGAATTATCTGGATTGCCCGGCGAGACTTTATTATAGCAAAATAGAGAAACTGAGCGATGTGCGGGAGTCCGTGGATGACCTGGACGGAGGGACGTTCGGGACAGCATTCCACAATGTGATGCAATGGCTTTACAGCCGTGACGGGGATATGTCCACTCCGCTCGGCCGGGTGAGCGAAAACTATATAAAGGAGAAACTGTCCGACAGGTTCAGGCCCGAATTGAGGGCGAGAATCAATCGTGAAATATGCGGCCAGCTCAAGACGGACCAGGTTCGGGGGCAGAATTTAGTGTCGGCAGGCGTTATTGAAAGCTATGTGGAAGAAACTTTGAAATACGACCTCGAACTGCTGGAAAAACACGGTTCATTCTCTGTCCTGGGCATAGAGCTGAATCTGCCGTTCGAATTTGCCGGGCGCAGGTTCGTGGGAAAGATAGACAGGCTGGACAGCTTCGGGGACGGAAGAATCCGGATCGTGGACTACAAGACCGGCAGGGTGTCCCCTGATGAACTTATGGTCATGGGCAAGGACGGTGACAGTCCGGG
>CABQAB010000142.1 GCA_902461985.1 uncultured Bacteroidales bacterium
TGCTGTCTGCATTTCGGGGCTGTCAATTTTTTGTCTTGTCATTCTTGATGGATTTCACATCCCCAAGTCCATCATTTCGTCTGCAAATAAAAGCAAAATTATCCGCTGAATGAAGTTTTCAACGGATAATTTGCAGATAATTTTTAACCGTAGGACTTTGCTTGGCAATAAAAAAACTCATATCCACCTACCTCCGGTTCTCTTCACACACTTTCTGAAACAGATATCTGCCGAACTCGTCAGTGAGTTGAATCTTATCGGAGCCGTACCTCAGTCCATTCAGGTTTTTCTTTCCATTCTTGGTCACAGGCAGATCAAAAGACTCCACATACTTACGTACTATGTCGGTTATGAACAAATTCTTGTAGGGCCAGTTCCCGCCAAGTTCCGGAGTAAGATTCCTGACCTCAAAATACCACGGCCAACGGTCATCAGGTTTGCCTGTATGATATGGTCCGGACAGAACCTGAAATGCGGATATCACTTTTCTGGAGCCTACTCCGTATGCTATCAGGATATCTCCTTCCTTGACGGATTGAGGGCACCTCTTTGAGAAATGTTGTTCATTCTCGTTAGAATAATCTCCTTTGTATACTTTATTTTCAGCAGAACCTATCGGTTTTATGAAGAATCTTGTTCCTGCTGGAATGTCAACATGATGAACTATATCATCGATGTCAATTTCCGGGACTTGCACCTGCCCCGGAATTTCATGATTCTGCCTATAATCTTCCACACGTTTCATAATCATCTCAAGCTTGTTTCTATCCGCCTCATATTCAGTATCATCGATAAGCTGTCTGTACAAAGATTCTATCTGGTTCCTTTCCCTTGTCAGGCATCCCCATTCATGGTTCGTCTTCTGTCCTTTGCACGTGATATTCGCAGATGTGATTATCGCTCCGGTATAATGTCCGAATTTCCTGAAGATATATACTTTCCCGTGCAGTCTATTGTCTATATAGATTTTCCAATCAATCATATGGGAGGCCATTTCTGTTGAGAATGACATTAGTGCCTCTATTTTGCTCAGTAGCTCGTCTTGTTTCAGAGTTGTTATAAATGTGACGGATCTGATGTCACTGTTGCCGGCCAAGTCATCGGCAAAAGGCCTGAAGTCGTTAAAGCAGAAAGGGCTGGCGACAATCAGTTCATCGGATTCCCTTGCCAAAGCCATTAAGACATCATAATGGCTGTTGTTTTGAGTGTTGTTAACTAATTCCATGTTATCTGAATTTATTGTTTTCACAGATTAGAGGAAAACAGAAGCAGGGCTGGAAAGAGTCCTGCTTCTGAGAGTAAAACAGTTTTGCGGATCAAGTTCAGGCCAGAAAGTTTGCTCGACTTTAATAACCTTGCAGGATATAAACACGAATATTTATCTGATAGTTACAATTACTGTTTCAGTGTTTATACTTTGCTTGGTTATTCTGAATAGCCGGTCCAGGAGACAGAAAGAAGGATAACAGGGTCCTTCGCTCCTCTTGAAACAGTTGCATCGGATGGGTGCAAGTTTGTAAGGACAACGGAGAAATTGCCTGCGGCAGAAACTTCAATATTGTGTTCATATTGTTGCTTTGATACGAAAGAACCATCTCCCGCGCCAACAACTTCTGTCTTTACAATATTACCTGACGCATCTTTCACATCAACCTGAAACTTCAACTTATTATTAGCGTTTGCGACATTACTTCCATACACAATATTAAGCGTGCCGCAACCACCTTCAAGCACAGGTGAACTCAAAGAACCAACTTTGTTATTATTTCCTGACAACACTACTGTCGTTGTAGAGATTGCATTCCAATTGCTTGTTTTATATATCAAGCAGTTTTGGAAAGTCCACCCTGCCTTTGATGTCCCTGAAGCATGTATTGTAGTTCCCGCAGCATTGGAAAAAGTATCCAAATCTGCCGAACCGCCGCTGATAATTGCAGTATGCAGCTGGGTGACAGTTATCTTCTGTGATGTATTGCCGTAGTGGACAGAGACCTCAGCCGTGCGAGGTTCTGTGCCGTCCACATATTCAGCGGCAGACAAGGTGAGGACTTCGTCCCTGAGAGCCTTTGTGGCAGGGACCACAGTAAGCCATGCATTCTTAGGATCCGGGTCAATGAATGTGTCCCACTCCAGGTTGGTCTTGATCTCAACCTGGATTTCGCCGCCCTGGGCACCGATGGTGTAGGTATCCTTTGCAAGTTTGAGCTCGCCCTGCTCGAAAGTAAGGATCTTGGAAGAGGAGAGTCCTTTACCATTGACTGCGACAACGAGTACATCTGCCTTGGCCGGAACTGTTTCAGGGGCAACAACACGAATTGAACCTGAGGTAGAATTACCCGTAACAGAAACAGTGTAGCCGAAGCCGGCAAAAGCGGTTACTTTTGTCTCCGTATCTCCGGAAATGATGGTGTAAGGAACGCTTACGGACGTGCCGGACATGATTCCGGCTTCATCGATGTCGATATTGAGCCTGAAAGCCTGCACCTTAGGGATAACGATGTTGTCGCGTCCGTCCTCAGAGAATACGAAAACAACGCTTTCACCGTCTTCACTTTCCTGGATGTCCTGAATCAGTCCGACGCCTGAATCAGAGCCAGCAACCTTGGTCCATTCACCACCGTTAATACGGAACCAGAAACAGCCGTTCTCAACCTTGATTTCAGGAGCCATGGTTGCGGGAATCTTATTCCCATTGTCCAGCATGAACTCGCCATCAACTGTCCAGTAATATATTCCGTCTTCACCGAGAGTGATGCTGATAGCTGGCTTTTCACCATTTTTAATGATAATTTCACCTTTTCCATCTGCAAAGATGATTTTGTAACCGCTGCCGTCATCCAAAGGCAACAATTTTTCTATGCGGGTCTCGTCCTGAAAGGCTTTTACCAATTTGGTGACCGAAGTGACATTGGTCTGGAGATCGGCGAGCTGCTGCTCGACTTTTTTCATGCGCCCTTCAAGATCATCCAACCGGCCGGTCAGCTTGCTGTCGTCGTATTTCTCACAACCGACGGCAAGAAGCACCGACAAAACCGATGCAAATACTGCTTTAATTATTTTCATGATTCCTATTTTTCAAAACTCCGACTCCGCCCCGGCCGTCGGGGCCGGAGTCGGAATCAGAATAAATCAACTATTCAGCAAGCCATGTAAGAGCCATGTCGTATGTGATGGTGAATCCGTCTGGAGCAATCACAACGTCACGGCTTCTGTTACCGTCCTCACAAGCTACCGTCATACCGTCATAAGCGCCATCCGAAATAGCCTGGAATACAGGAAGAGGGTCATTGTCGCTGCGTGTCCTGAGATTGAAGCACATCATGGCTCCATAACCTTCATTCTTTGTCCTTGACGCATAATTTTGAACAGATGAAGCAGCATAGCTGTCACCAAGATTGAGTGACATTGGAGACCATTTTGACTTAGGAAGTCCTGTAATGTTGGTACTTGTACGATAAGTTCCGAAATAACCCTGATAAGCATAGTCGATGCAGGCAACAGCTGCTGCATTGATTGTGCTTGTATTGTTCCAGTCAAAAACTGTGATGAGTTTGTCGGAAGCCATAAGCTCATGCAGCTTAGTGATGATACGGCTGTAGGAAGTACTGTTTGTTCCAAACCAAGGGTAGTCAGCATACTCATCATCGAAACCGATTCCGTCAAGCCCATAATGTTTGACTACGGCTGCAAGGATAGTTGCAAACTGGTCTGCCTGAGTGTTTGACATATTTGCAAGTCCTATTCCCTGGTGGTCACCGAGGTTGGTAAGAAGCACTTTGATATCGAGTGCCTGTAAAGGTCTTACGTAAGTGTCCACTCCGCCGTTCTCAAGGATATTGGCAAGTTTGTCATTCAAGAAAAGCGTCGGACGGGTAGCTCCGTTTACAGTCTCCTTATGGATGTTGGCAGCAAAAAGTTCAACAATATCAATAAGACTTCCCCCTGTCTCTTCCAGGTAGTAATCACCTGCATTTAGAGGGTTGACATCGTTTGTCTCCACATAGACAGCCAGAATCGGTGAGTTATCAACGATTGCCTTGGTCATAGGGGGCTGTTCCTCTCCCATTTGAGGAGTTTCGACTTTGTTGCATGCAAAGATGCTTGTGATTGCAGTTACGCAAACTGCGAGTTTAAAAAACTGTTTCATAGTGAAATTAGTTTTAATAATTAATTAAAAATATATAGCCAGGCAAATGCCTGAACTTTTTTTGAATATACGATATCAGCATTACCAATCTTTCAGCCACTTTCCATAGCCTGTCGCGTTTTTGACATCAAGTCGTTTTGCATTTTGTTGGATAAAGCGTTTTCCATCATTATTGAGCAGTTGTATAATATCTCCAGGGTATTGTATATTCCCCTCATATTGATCCTGAATATTGGAGCGCAACTCAGAGAACACTATGATTCCATTGTAATTCCCAGCGGAGTACCAGTTTTCCATGTCATCAAAAATGCCATTTTTATATTTTCTCGGAGAACCGTGAATCACCCCGTATCTATTCCGGTCAAATCCGGCAAAAGGTTGACGGGGATGAATGGAAGAAACAAATTCAAGTCCCTGATTCCATGGATCTACGACTTGCATCGGTTCACTGTTGTCGTAATAGCCGTGCCATGCATAGTCAATATATTCGCCAACAACAATGCCTCCGGTTGCTTCTGTATCATTGAAATATGCCGTAGGGGCTTCGTAGTCCGTGACGGTGATGAGTTTATCGGGACCAAGAGTTTTGCGAAGTGTCCTGATAAGTTTCGGATAGGAGATAGTGTTCATTTCCTGGAATCCGTTCTCCACGGCTCTGCCATAGCCTGTGTTTCGGTCCCAAAGATTGATTCCGTCAAGTCCGTAGGTATCCACCATTCTTTTGACCGAGGCGGTGAAGTCGGCAATCTGTTCGTCAGTGAAATTGCAGAATCCTATACCCTTGCCGCCGCCCTCGATGCAGATGCAGACTTTTCTTCCGCTTTCCTGCACCGGTAGCACGCGCTCCGTATAGTGTTCGAGGACATAACGGAGGTCATTGCTCGGTAGAACACTTACTCTTTCTGTTTGTTCATCATATCCGACCGATGCAGTACGAAGGTTGACGATATTACCTATACCAAAATAGGTCTGTTGAAATGTATCCCGATGATATTCTTCTATCACCATATCATTAGCCAGCCTCGGGTCGAACATCGAGGTATTCACATAAAAGATTGTCACCAGGTCCTTTCCTGTGTAGAGTTCATATCCGTCCGGGTCGGTGTATGGTTCGCGGACGGTGAGGTCTATGAGGATTGTGGTCTCGTTCACTTCGCATACGCCGCTGCCGTCGCAGATGACAGGCAGGAGATAGCGTCCCGGAGCGATGACGTTGCCGAAGAGATTTTTGGTGGTGACGACAAGGCTGTTACGCCCGGTTTCCATGCTTCCTGCAGAAATGTCAATGGAATTGCCGCCTTTCAGACTGTAGAAAGCTGCCGGAAGGAGTTTGTACTCGATTCCTTTGCTTTCCGAGTATTCCTTGACGAAATCTTCTCCTGCGAAATCAAACCAGACAGTGCCGCTTTTTTCAAAGGGCTGACTTGAACGGAGGTAGAGGCCCGCTTCGTCTGAAGTTGCCGTTTCGCCGAGGGTGAGGGTCATCGAGAGACTCCTCCCGGCCGTCTTTTCGGCGCAGAGGGATGTGTGGAGCTCGTTGTCGTGAGGATT
>CABQAB010000143.1 GCA_902461985.1 uncultured Bacteroidales bacterium
GTCAGACAATGAAATAACTACCTACATGCTGCGCGTGCAGACGGTGGACCCGATGTCTGACATCAATCTTGTGAATGACCCAGCGAATGAGTGGTATGCCATGACGCAGGAGAGCATAGGCCGGCTTTTCAACGTGATATACTGGATATGGTGGTGTCAGTACCGCGGTTCTTCAGACGAACTGCTCAAGAGCTGGATGGACGAAGAAAACGCCCCGCTCAACCAGCAGATTCCACTGCAGACTATACTCTATGTCGCGTTCAGCTTTGAAGACCCGGACAGCTGCAGCTATGTCAAAGACTTTTTCAGCACCAAAGGGCTGCGCTTCCAGCAGCAGAAATCGTGGTTCGAATACTGCACGGACTATGAAGATGACGAATACCTGTCCAAGGCAGGTCCGAAAGACGACAGGCACAATGCCCAGACGGCGTGGATGAAGGTTATAAAGGGTTTCGGATGCACTCCGGAATACTGGTTTCCTGAGAGCGGGAAGGCAGCCGGAAGTCTGGACGAAGCGTTTTCCCACAAGAAAAAGGAGTTGAAAGAAGAATATGAGAACGGAGGTCTCGACGGATGGCTTGCAGTCATGCACCACGAAGACCCGGATGCGGACCTCACGCCTCAGTTCGCCTATGAAAAAAGGCTTCATGACTACATTGAAGATCTCCGGAAATTCGACCCTGGAAACGAGTACGTCAGTCGTTTCGACCAGGCGCGGAAAGAGGCTGACGACCTGATTTCAAGCGGCAAGTCAAAAGTCCGCAAGCTGAGCACACGCAATATGCTCCAGCATCTGTTCACACTCCTTTTTGCGGTACTCCCGGCCATCATTCTGGTGGTTATGCTTGTGCTTGCCATCATCGAGAATCCTGTAATTGACACAGGAGGGCTTAACTTGGGAAAATTCTTCTGGCCGATAGGACTGATAGGGGCGGCAATCATATTTTTCGCGGCTGACACCGACGGATGTATAGTTCCGGTTATCGGCGGAGCCGTATGCACTGCCGTACTGTTTTTCGTCATCAAACTGTTAGGCGCGTTCATCCTGTATATTTTTCTGGCTCTCGTGCTCACGGTCCTCATATTCTTCAGCATAAAGACGCTGTTCTCCAAAAGCAGATACGCGGCAAGCGCAAGAAAGTTCACGAAACCGGGATTCGACGAGCAGGTGCTCGAACCGCTTTACTATGCTTTCAGCGACGAGGAGAAATTCGATTCTTCACTCAATGCAGCGTTCAACGACGAGGACATCGCGAACTGGAAAAATGACCTGAAAAAACGCCGCCGTTATGTCCTGCTGTATATCGCCTCGGTCCTGCTGCTCTCGATTTTCAGCGTATTCGTTCCCACGAGCGAGGGATTCAGCAAACTTGCGAGTCCTGTCGTAGATAAAGTTCTCACCACTACTGATAAAGTCATCTCCACCACTGAAAAAGTTCTCTCCACTGAAGAAAAGAGAGAGAAAGGAGGAACTGCAGCGGCATCAGGCGGCAAGACTTCGGCCACGGAAGGAAATACCACGACAGCGGTGCGGATTAAGTCAAGCATTCTCCGTCCCGGCGACAATGGAGCGGACGTGGTCGCCATGCAGAAACTGCTGAAGGCAAAAGGATATTTCAATGGGACCGTCGACGGAGACTATGGTGAAAACACAAAGGCTGCAGTCAGGGCCTTCCAGAAAGACAACGAACTGAAAGCCACCGGACTCGCCGACAAGGCTACCATACGTAAAATCAACGGGTCCTCGCGATAGACATGTGATGAAACCAAAAACTGAATAAAGACCTCTGAACCTTTTCGATAAGCCGAGAACAGAGGGAAACGGAGTTCCACTATGCCGAGGCGAGAAAAGTGGCAATGAAAAATTGAACCATATCATGAAATGTAAACACTGCGGTAAGGACAACCGCCCCGAAGCTAAATTCTGCCGTTTCTGCGGCAGTGCAGCCGAACAGTCGCAGAACGGACTCATAGGCAAGGAGAACATTGCCCGGCAGCTGGAAGAATTCGACAAGAAGTTGAAGGTTGCGAAAATTTTCGCCTCCAGCGGCACACGGGTAGGGCTGGACTGCCTTATTCTCGGAGACTCCGGCACTGGCAAAAACTTCATTGCCCGTCTTCTCGCCTCAAAACTGCTTGCATCCGGAGCCGCAAAGCAGGCGGCAAAGGAAGTGGACGCGGCGGACTGGGACGAATTCTCAAAGGATTTCGACAAGGCCATAGGCTCGCTCAAAGACGGCATATTGCTGATTACCAATGCACAGAAGCTGCTCCCCACATCCAAGGCATCTGACGTAAACCGCCTGGACAAGCTTTTCACGAGGATGAGGAACACAGAGGGTGCGCCTGTAGTGCTGATGTGCGGACTGAGGAACGAGCTGACTGAATTCATGGAGAACAACAAGGACGTACACCGTCTTTTCGAGTTCGACTTCCGCCTTGACGCATTCTCCATACAGGGCCTTTGTGAACTTACTGAAACGATTCTTAAGGAAAAATACAATGCGGCTGTCCCCGACGATGTGCGCAGACTGATGGAAGCCCATTTCTCATGGTATATGAGGCAGAACGACTTAGGACACACCAACGGGCACCTCGCTGAAAAAGTTGCGGAAAACCTCTATGTCAAGGCAGCTCTGCGCAGCGACAAGAATATATCCCCGCAGGACATTGACCTGAAAGAATGTTTCATACCTAAAACCGAAGAGGAGATTTTTGCCGACCTCGACAAATACGTAGGTATGCAGAGCGTGAAAGATGAACTCCGCGCAATCATCTGCAACGTCAAGGAGAAGAAGGAAAAAGGGGTACAGCAGAAACTTCTCAAAGACCACTATCTTTTCACAGGCAACCCGGGCACCGGAAAGACAACTTTCGCCCGCAAATTCGGTGAAGTGCTGAATGCTGTCGGGGCACTGCCTACCGGACAGTTCGTGGAAATTTCCGCCAAGGACCTGATAGGCAGGTATATAGGCGACACCGAGGATAACGTCAAGAAATATGTGGACAAGGCGATGGGAGGCGTTCTTTTCATTGACGAGGCATACGCTCTCATGGGCAACGGTTCTTCTGGCGGAGGCTACGGCCTTGACGCCGTGAACACTCTCCTGCCGCTTTTAGAGAACCGCAAAGGTGATTTCGTATGCATCATGGCAGGCTACACCAGGGAAATGGGAGAGTTCGTCAGAATGAATCCCGGCATTCCGTCTCGCTGTAACGTGACCATAGAGTTCCCGGACTACAATGCCAAGGAACTGGAACAGCTCTTCCGCATGTGGCTTTCCCGCAACGACGAGGAGACGGTATTCACTTTGGATGCCAAGGCCGAGGATATGCTGCCGAAGGTTTTCGAGCGCATGTACCTCAGACGCGGAGACACGTTCGGGAATGCACGGGAGGTCCGCAACCTTTTCGACGAGTCAGTCAAGCGTCACCGTATGCGCAAGGCAGCTGATGACGTGCTTTCATGTGAAGACATAACAGGTGAGGATGGAGGAAAGGAACTTTCTGTGGAGGACGTCATGAAGGAACTGGACGGATTCGTGGGCATGCAGAGCGTCAAAGACAACGTAAGGCGCATTGCCCAGGAAATTGCGGTGCAACAGAAACTTGTCGAAATGGGTGAAGCCGGAGAAGGACTTACCAAGTTCAATTTCGTTCTCACTGGCAATCCCGGCACGGGAAAGAGTTCTGTCGCCCGCTGCTTCGGAAAGATTTTCAAGGCTCTCGGTGTGACGTCCACGGACCGTGTGGTGGAAAAAGTGCCGAAGGACATCATAAGCAAATTCCTGAACGAATCCGACAAGAATATGGATGCCGCAATCAACGAGGCCATGGGAGGAGTGCTTTTCCTTGACGAGGCATACGACCTCGAACCAATGGACTCAGCAGGAAAGAGCACCAGTTCCGAAGGCAAAAAGGCTGTGCAGACACTCATGACGAGGATGGAGAACGAAGCAGGAAAATTCGTGGTGATATGTGCCGGCTACCCTAAGGAAA
This sequence comes from uncultured Bacteroidales bacterium, assembly GCA_902461985.1. Taxonomy (GTDB): domain Bacteria; phylum Bacteroidota; class Bacteroidia; order Bacteroidales; family UBA932; genus Cryptobacteroides. The sequence continues at coordinate 4,000 of CABQAB010000143.1, forward strand.
TGTCGGATTTCATGAATTCCAATCCAGGTCTGAAACGCAGATTCTCGCACTTCATACACATTGACGACTACACGGCCGACGAACTTCTGCAGATATACGAAAACGCAGCCAAAGCGAAGAAGTACAATTTCACCCTGGCTGATGAAAAGACAAGAATCAAGGCAATGAATATGTTCAGGTCTATGGTAGCCATGAAGGACGACAAGTTCGGGAACGCCGGAGAAGCGATGAAGAAGGTAGCCGAAACCAAGACCAACATCAACAACAGGATTGCGGCAATACCGTTTGAACAATGGACTCCGGAGCTGCTTCACACGGCCTGTGCAGAAGACATCCCATACGAAGAGCCTGAAAAAGTTTCTATAGACGAATGTCTCTCCGAACTCAACGGGCTCATAGGTCTGGACGGCGTAAAGACTTCCCTCACAAAACTGGCTCATACCATAAACAACGAAATAGAATGTGCCAAGGCTGAAAACAGACGTCCGGAAATACCTTTGGGGCACTATCTTTTCCTCGGAAATCCGGGCACGGGAAAGACTACCGTAGCAAGGCTCATGGGCAGGATTCTTTATTCCATGGGTGCGCTGCCGAGTCCGAACGTAGTGGAAGTCACCAAGGCGAAATTGGTCGGACGTGTTTTAGGCGACACCGAGGCGATTACCTCCCATGTCGTTGACTCTGCCATGGGCGGAATACTGTTCATAGACGAGGCATACCAGCTTGCATCCGACCAGTTCGGAAGGACCGCACTCGAGACACTCGTGGACCGTCTGGAGAACGACAGGGGCAAATTCGTCTGCATCGCCGCCGGCTATTCGCATGAGATGCAGGATTTCATCGCGGAGAACAGCGGCTTTGAGTCGCGCTTTCCTGCCCGCAACCGCATAGTCTTTGAAGACTACACTCCGGAAGAGTTGTTTGAGATATTCATGATTCATGCCCGCAAGGGAGGCTACAGTCTCGACCCAATGGCAGAGAATGCGGTCCGGGGCAAACTCACCATGCTCTATAACGGTCGCGGACGGAGTTTCGGAAACGGGCGTGAGGCAAGGAATATGTTCGACGAGGTTAAAGGCAACCTTGCGGCGCGTCTTGCGGAAGAAGGCGGGGCAGTGTCTCCGGAGGAACGTAAAACGATAAAGATGGAGGATGTATTATAACTCGAGTTTCGCATTTGCGAAACACCGCTTAAGGAGGGCCTCGTCCCGACAAAGTCCTCCCCCGAGGGGAGGGATTAAGGGTGGGGGTAACGTGGATATAAAAAGAAAGTGCGTTGGAAAAGTTTCGCAAGTCTTTCCAATGAACTTTAATGCAAACAATCAAGACTTGCGAAACTTGTACTATGATTCAGTGTCCTGACTGCAGAAGCATGATTCCCGATGACAGCGCATTCTGCGACCAATGCGGAAAAGAACTCAGATGGTGCCCGATATGCAAGAAGCCCAAACGTGGCACGGAATGTCCGGTTTGCGGCAGCGACCTTGTAAACGGGACTGTATATATGGCCGGGGCAGGAAGTCCTGTTGCCGGCGGGCAGAAGCAGTCCGCTCCAGTTTCACAGCAGAATGTCCAGCAAAATTCACCGCAACAGAACGTGACACCGCCGCAGTCAAAGCCGCAAGGCACGCCGCAGCA
>CABQAB010000144.1 GCA_902461985.1 uncultured Bacteroidales bacterium
AAGCAGTATCCGGAAGAAATCCGCCCCTCGGTGTGTTCTATCACAAGATATGCCCCCTGACGGATAGGCACTACTTTGCCGAATGAACTCTTTATCTGTCTGGTGACTTCGAAATGATCGAAAATCGGTTCCCTGCCCTGATAGAGTTTCACTATCTTCTCCTGGTCCGGAGAAATCAGGGAAATGTACTTGCGGGTTTCCTCGTAGATGTGTTCGTCATTGATGTAAATGTTGGTGAACGAATCATTGAGCAAATCCCTCAGAATGGTCGTTGTCTTGCTGTACTCGGTAAAAAGCATCTTCACAGTCTTGGAAGCCGCGATTTTCTTCCAGGATTCCTCCCATTTCCCTACAAGGGACATCAGTTCGGCGTCCAGGACGGCGGCGTTCCTGCCTTCTGCCGCAGTACGGATTATCGCTCCGTAATTTCTCGGCAGGATGCTTTTGACAAGGGTTTCGAGTCTGCGTCTTTCCTCTTTCGAGGAGATTTTCTGCGATATGCTGACTTTGTCAGCGAATGGTAACAGTACAATGTTACGTCCTGCCAATGAAATTTCAGCGGTAAGCCTTGAACCTTTGGTGGATATCGGCTCCTTGACAATCTGGACTATAATCATCTGCCCCGGAGTGAGGACCTTTTCTATGCGTCCCTCCTTTTCAAGAGGATTGCCTATCTTTATGTGGGAATACATTCCCTTCAGATCCGCATTCGGATTCGCCCTTCTGACGAATTCATCGAAAGCATTGAAATAGAGTCCCAGATCGAGGTAGTGGATGAAAGCTTCCTTTTCATCCCCGATATCTACAAAAGCGGCATTCAGCGAGGGCAGGATCTTCTTCACCTTGCCAAGGTGGACATCCCCCACAGAAAAACTGTGCCCGTCGACAGATTCCTTGTTGAATTCTATCAGCCTGTGGTTCTCCATCAAGGCGATGGAGACTTCAGAAGAACTGACGTCGACAACAAGGTCTTTTAAGGATTCTTTTGCCTCTTCCATTGAAAATTGATTGGACTTCAAAAAAGGAGACCGGCCGCCCGGGCCAGCCTCCTGATTAATAAGACTGCCTTTATGGCAGACACAAACAGTTATTTCTTCTTGTGTCTGTTCTTGCGTAATCTTTTCTTACGCTTGTGTGTAGCCATCTTATGCCTTTTATGTTTCTTACCGTTTGGCATAATTTGTATGAATTAAAGGGTTAATTATTTCTTTATCTGGTTCACGAATTCCTTTGAAGGCTTGAATGCCGGAATATCATGCGCCGGAATAGTGATTGTAACTTCTTTTGTGATGTTGCGTGCAGTCTTCTCTGCCCTGTGTTTGATGATGAAGCTTCCGAATCTGCGGAGATAAACAGGCTCTCCTTTAGCGAGTGAGTTCTTGACTACCTCCATGAATCCGTCGATGGAAGCCAGCACCTGATCTTTCTGGACGCCGGTTGCCTGCGCAACCTCGTTTACGATTTCTGCCTTTATCATGACTTTAATATTTTATAAATTATAATTCAGTTCAAAAACACGACTTTCCACACCCTAAAACATCGTTCACACAATCCAGAACGGGAAAATCCTCGCAAAATTAGATTTATTTTTCCAAATTACAAAAAAAACCTCAACTTTGCACTGGATTTTAATGTACGGACAAGCAGCCGCCTGCTGGCACAATCATTGACTACTATAACAATCCCGTTCCAGACAGACAAATCATGACAAATTGTCAGTCGGGACGGAGTGTGCAATGACAACAAACAAAATATACCCTTTATGGATATGAGAGATATATTCAATGACGACTTGACGCCGGCGAGAGCCGAAATAAGCATAATACCTATGGAGCCTGCCGGAGACCCGGCTTCGGAACTGTCTGCGGATTCGCTTCCCGACTCGCTTCCGATCCTGGCACTGAGGAACACCATCCTTTTCCCGGGGACTACCTTTCCCGTGACGATAGGCAGGGAAAAGTCACTCAAACTCATACACGACGCCGACAAGAAAGGCTTTTTCATCGGAACGGTACCGCAGACCGATCCGGAGTGCGAGGAGCCGGAAAGAGATGACCTGTTTGACTACGGAACGGTGGCAAAGGTCATGAAGATCATAGAACTTCCCGACGGGACGACCACTGCCATTCTGACGGGATTCGGGCGTTTCAGGCTCGGAGAGATAATCTCTGACAAGCCGTATCTGACTGGAAACGTGGAATATGTGGCAGACTACAAGGCCGAGGGTGACAAGAGTCTGCTGAAAATCACCGGCGACCAGATCAAGGAGAAAGCCATATTCATCCTCAACAGCAGCACGTTCATGCCCAAAGAGGCTTTCAATGCAATCAAGACCATATCGAATTTCGACTACCTTGTGAATTTCATTGCCGAAAGCGTGGAATTGGACAATTTTGCAGGAAGGATGGCACTGCTCGGCATCGCATCAGTCAGGGAAAGGGGTGAAAAACTCCTGGAACTGCTTGTGGAACAGTGCAAAATCGTCAATCTGAAAAACGAGATAAACCTCAAGGTCAAGGGCGAGATGGACCAGCAGCAGAGGGAGTATTTCCTCAACAACCAGCTGAGAACCATACAGGAAGAATTAGGGATGGATGAAGAAGAGGATATAGCCGGACTCCGGGCCAAAGCCGCGCAATGCGGATGGTCGGAAGAGGTGCAGGCCATTTTCGAAAAGGAAATAGTGAAGCTTGAAAGGCAGAACCCGAGTTCCCCTGACTACAGCACCCAGCTGAACTATCTCCAGTTTCTCACCGACCTCCCGTGGAACAATTATTCCGAGGACAATCTGGACCTGAAGAACGCGAAAAAGGTGCTGGACAAGGCTCATTATGGTCTGGACAGCGTAAAAGACAGAATCATAGAGTATCTTGCCACCCTGAAATTGAAAGGCAACATGAAGTCGCCTATTCTCTGCCTCTACGGCCCTCCGGGAGTGGGCAAGACCAGTTTAGGAAAATCCGTAGCCGAGGCTTTAGGCAGGAAATACGTGAGGATTTCACTCGGAGGCATGCACGATGAGTCCGAGATACGAGGACACAGGAAAACCTATATAGGGGCGTTGCCGGGCCGCATACTCAACGGTATCATGAGAGCCGGGACATCCAATCCGGTGATAGTTTTAGATGAGGTGGACAAAATCAGCAACGATTTTCACGGCGATCCTTCATCTGCATTATTGGAGGCCCTTGACCCGGAGCAGAATGCCACTTTCCATGACAACTACCTTGACATCGACTATGATTTGTCAAAAGTGCTGTTCATCACAACTGCCAACACCACTTCCACTATTCAGCCGGCCCTGAGAGACAGGATGGAAATGATACAGGTCAGCGGTTACCTGGCAGAGGAAAAAATGGAAATCGCAAAGAACTATCTGATTCCGAAGCAGATCGAGGACCATGGACTCAAGGGCCAGGAATTCAAGATCAGCAAGGCTGCGATTGCCGACATCATCGACAAGTACACCCACGAATCGGGCGTCAGAAGCCTTGACAAGCAGATTGCGAAACTTGCCAGAGTGACGGCGAAGAAGATAGCGCTGGACGAGAAAAGGCCGGGCATCATCAAGCCTGCCAACCTCAAGGAATACCTCGGCCTGCCGGTTGCGTTCCATGACAAACAGAACGGCAACGAAGCTCCCGGAGTGGTGACCGGACTGGCATGGACGGAGATGGGCGGAGAAATCCTGTTTATCGAAAGTTCAGTCAGCAAAGGCAAGGGCGTATTGTCCATGACCGGAAATCTCGGGGACGTGATGAAAGAATCGGCCACCATCGCCTACCAGTACCTCAAAGCACATCCGGAACTTACGGGGCTGACTTACGAAGAGTTCTCGGAAAAGGACGTGCATCTGCACGTACCTGAAGGGGCTGTACCTAAGGACGGGCCTTCAGCCGGTATCACCATGGTCACTTCCATGGTCTCTGCATTCAGAGGCAGGCAGATACGGCGTCACGTGGCTATGACAGGAGAAATGACCCTCCGCGGCAGGGTGCTGCCTGTGGGCGGAATAAAGGAGAAAATCCTTGCGGCGAAACGCTCCGGAGTCAAGACCATCGTCATTTCCGAAGACAACCGCAAGGACGTGGAGGACATCAAGCCTATTTATGTGGCAGGTCTTGAGTTCATCTACGTTAAAGACATACAGGATGTTCTGAATGCAGTCTTTGAATAGCCATGGACGTAAGGATTGAAGAAAGCTGGAAGACAGCTTTGGCGGGGGAATTCGAGAAACCCTATTTCAAATCATTGGTGGAATGTCTGCACCGGGAGAAGAGCGCCGGGCAGGTGATATACCCTCCTGGACGGGACATATTCAAGGCTTTCGACCTCACTCCCCTGCATGAAGTCAAGGCGGTCATTCTCGGACAGGACCCATATCACGGCCGCGGCCAGGCTATGGGGCTGTCGTTTTCTGTCCCGGACGGAGTTCCTGCCCCTCCTTCCTTGAAAAACATATTCAAGGAAATCGAGACCGACCTGAATGTCAGGATGTCGGGCAGAACCAACTTGGAAAAATGGGCGGACGAAGGTGTGCTGCTGCTGAATGCCATACTGACGGTCAGGGAAGCCTCTCCGGCCTCCCACAGCAAAATAGGCTGGGAGACTTTCACCGATGCAGTAATCAAGTGTATCTCAGACAATTGTGAAAACGTAGTCTTCATGCTTTGGGGCAACTTCGCCCGCAGCAAGAAGACTCTGATTGACGGCAGCAGGCATCTGATTTTAGAAGCGGCTCACCCCTCTCCATTGGCGAAGGGAGCATTTTTCGGCTGCCGCCATTTTTCACGCGCCAACGCATATCTCCAGAGCAGGGGACGCGGCGCAATTGACTGGACAATCTAATACTATCAAAATGAGCGAAGTCAGGCATAAACCGACCAAAGCGTTGTTCCCGGGTTCTTTCGACCCGTTCACGGCCGGACATCTGAACATTCTCAAGAGAGCACTCTCAATGTTTGACGAGGTGGTCGTGGCAGTAGGCGTAAACAGCGACAAAAGGGGGTTCTACGATAACGAAAAGCGTCTGGACATCATACGTCAGGCTACCATAGGACTCGAAGGGGTCTCGGTCACATCATACGACAACCTTACCATCGACCACTGCAGGCAGCTCGGCATAAGGCATATTGTCAGAGGGGTGAGGAACATGATTGATTTCGAAACGGAAAGATCCATAGCCGACGCCAACCGCCGGCTTGCCCCTGAAATCGACACCATCATAATCCCTACGGCACAGGAATACGCACATATTTCCTCTACCGCAGTGAGGGACATCATCAAACACGGCGGAGACTACTCCACTTTCATCCCTGAAGGGGTAACGCTCTGAACATCATGAAACGCTTTTTCACCGCTGCCATTCTGCTCTTTTCCGCGCTTTTGTACGCAACGGCGCAGAGTCCAGGCGGACTGGAGGAGTATCTCGACGCCCTTGACAGCTATCCTTTAGAAGTCAAACTCAACGAGACTGACTTCATCATAGGGACAGCGGAATCAGCCGGGAAAGGGATGGAGACCGCGTTTGAAGTCTACTCGCATTTCAGGGAATCAAAGCTGATGGGTGACGAGAATGTTGCCGTGCATGTTGCCGACAAATGG
>CABQAB010000145.1 GCA_902461985.1 uncultured Bacteroidales bacterium
GGGGGGGGGGTAAAATTTACTAAATTTGCAGTCTTTTACGATTTATAGTAGTTGTCGCAATTAATTGTTAGTAAGCGGAATGAGGAAACTGTGTCTCATGGTGTCTGTTTTGCTGGTGTTCGTATGTGTGGACTCCGGCAGATCCGCTTGTGCCAGGAGCGGTTCCGGGGTCACCGTGACCACGGAAACTGACAGGGATTCCTCTGTTGTCCGTCGCAGTTTCAGGCTTTATTATGTCTGCTCGGAGACAAATATAGTCGAATCATATTTAGACAATGCTGAACTTATGGAGGACATCCGGCAACATCTCCGGAAATCGCCGCGTATCGACAGCATCAGAATATATGCCTATGCATCTCCGGAAGGCGGTTACGCCAACAATGCCCGTCTGGCACGTGGTCGTGCCGAGGCTGCGCGTGACTATATCTTGGCAAATGCCTCCGACTCTGAAAGCCTCAAAGACAGAATCATACTCTGTCCCGTGGACGAAAACTGGGACGGACTGCGCAAGGCTGTGACCGAAACATACAATGGCTTCGACAGAGACTATGTGCTCAGAATCATAGATGACAACTCAGTCAGTACGGAAACTAAAAAATGGAGGCTGCAGCAGCTCAACAAGGGTCGCACGTGGATGTGGATCAAGCGCAACTGCCTGAAGCGTCTCCGTTACGCCGAATGGGAATGTTGGTGGGAGGAAATCCCTCCGGTTGTTCCTGTCCCTGCGGAAAGGGAGGCGGCGCTCGATTCCCTCAGCCCGGTCGCAGATATGCTACCTGTTCCGAGTGCGGGCATCATTGCTCGCAGATGGGTGGCCCCTGTGGAAGTCCCGGAAGTAATCGACACTCTGCCCAAGAAAATCCGCACGGTAGCCGCCTTGAAGACAAACTTGCTTTACGATGTTGTCACTGCACTGAACTGTGAAGTGGAGATTGCCCTCGGAGACAGGTTTTCCATAATGGTCGAGGATGTGTTCCCATGGTGGACCTGGGGCCCGAACGGCAACAAATACGCATTCCAGATGTGGGAAATGGGTGTCGAGCCGAGATGGTGGTTCAAGAAGCGTGACGACAGGGACAGGCTTGCCGGCCATTTCGCCGGAGTATATGCGATGTCGGCCAAATATGACTTTCAGTGGGACTACAAGGCTTGCTACCAGGGCGAGTACTGGTCCGCAGGGCTTACCTACGGCTATGTGCTTCCTCTCTGCAAATGGCTCAACATGGAGTTTTCGGTTTCGGCCGGCTATCTGAGAGGCCCGTACCGCCATTATGTGCCTTCGGAGGAGTACGAGGTGCTGTGGAGGGACAAATATAAAACCGGTACGTTCAGCTATTTCGGCATCACAAAGGCCAAGGTTTCCCTTGTGATACCTATATGGTACAAATACACCCCGAGACAGAAAAAGGAAGAAAAATGAGAGGTCGTATCTGCATATCAGGCGTATTTGCAGTCGCGGTCAGGCTTATGGCCGTGACGGCGGTCCTCGTGCTGTCCTCCTGTCACCGCCGTCCTCTTGTGGACCCGGAGAACAATATCCGTGTCAGGGTGAAAATCAATGTGGACGACATCAAGAACGTTACCTGCGACATCTACAATCCTCAGATTCCGGTGCCGGACACGGATCCTGAAATGATGCATTTCCTTCTGTATGACGATGAAAACAGCAGGATAGTGACCGAGACCTACATGACGGACAAAAGCGTGGCTGAAGACGGCAGGACGCTTTTCAGGTCCATCCTGCAGGTTGCACCCGGAAGGTACTGGCTTCTTGCCTACAATTTCGGTACGGAAGCCGCCATGGTGGACCAGTGGCACAGTCCGGCCACTGCCATAGCACATTCCACGGCAGTTCCTGAGCGTCTGAGCAAAATGTATGTCTCCAAGGTCGGGGAGACGGGACCTGTCATTTACGATCCGGAACATATCCTGGTTTCAAGCGAACCGGTGGAGATTCCGTATCATGAGGATGTATATACCGTGGAGACCGAGGCTGTGTCGGTTGTCGAAAGCTGGTACGTACAGATCCGTGTGGACGGACTCCAGTGGGTCTCGAGTGCACAGGCTTTCCTCTCCGGCATGGCAAGCGCGAACTACATTGCAGAAAACAGGAGGGTGGAAAGCCCCCAGGTTGCGGTTTATTTCCCTATGGTCAAGAGCACGGACAAGGGGGAGACCGTCATCTGTGCCGTATTCAACACTTTCGGGCATATTGAAGACGCCCGCAGCGACCTGAACGTAACGTTCAGCCTTATGACTGTTGACGGGAAAACTCAGATGCACCAGTTTGACATATCTCATCTGTTCGAGACAGAAAATGCCATAAAGCATCACTGGCTGCTGTTGGATGAGGTGATAAAGATAGACGAGCCGAGTGACGTAAAAGGCGGAGGATTCGACCCGACCGTAGGGGACTGGGAGGAGGAACACCGCGAGATAGTCATATAAGCATATTGTAGAACTGAAGAGTATTAAGAATTGTAGAACTGAAAAGTATTATGAAATGTCATCCTGAGCGAGGGGCGCAGCCCGGAGTCGAAGGATCTTTGAACAGAAAATTTTATTAACTATTTATTTTTTATTATGTACAAAAAATTGTTTTTCGCAGCTGCCGTCGCAGCGACGTTCGCAGGCTGCACAAAGAACGAGGTCAATCCTGTCGAGACTCCTGATCTTGAAATTGCGTATCAGGCCATCGTCAATCCAAAGACCAAGGCCGGAGAACCAAAATTCAACGAAGAGCATGTTTTCCAGTCATTCGCCTATTATCTTACGGCAGGCAAGACTTGGGAAGCAAATGCTGCAGATGCCACCACATTCATCGACGGAGCCACAATCAGCTATAACCCGACTCTCAGTCAGTGGAAAGATGCCGAGAATTCATACTACTGGCCTAAGAACGGAAAACTTACTTTCCTTTCATGGACTTTAGACAAGAAGAATCTGGACCTTCCGGAAGGTGCATCTGCCAAATGTGACAAGACCAATGGCGTTCAGATTACCGGTTTTAACCTGTCAGCTTCTCAGGATAACCTTATGGTTGCCGATGTAGCTGCTGACAAGACCGCCAACGAGAATCAGTATAACTATACAGGCGTGCCTACGCTTTTCAGACACAAACTCTGCAAGGTTAAATGTGTCGTAGCAGCCGGTGCGGACAATCCTGCCGGAACGACTATCTCTGTCAAGTCCCTTGCTTTCGGGAACGTTGCCCAGAAAGGTGACTATGTGCAGTTCCCTGTCGATCCAGTCAAAGAATGGACTTTGACAGAAGATTCCAGAACTGATGTGAGCTTTATGGTTCCTTCAACCGGAATTGCACCGGATGCTCAAGTTGAATCCAATGTACTTTTCTTCATTCCTCAGACTTTTGAAGACACTCAGCTCGTTACGGTGACTTATGAAGTAACTGACAATGCCGGCATTACGACCGAGTACACTCAGACAATAGCTCTCAACCATACTGATATTTTCGGTGCTGCAGGTTGGGATATGAACAAGTTCTACACTCTCACAATCACCATCGGCCTTCAGGAGATTCTCTGGGATCCTGCAGAAGAGGAGTGGGTTGATGAAAACAAAGGATGGACTGTCGCTTAGTTCTGTTTCAGGAATGACAAGATCCAATGTCATATTTCCGGTTTTTGCCGGAGCGGTATTTCTCCTGTCCGCGTCCTCTTGTGTCAAGGTGGAGGCGGACAGGGATTCCGTTCCTGCAGAGACCATTTCCTATCAGGTCGTCAATTGCAGGTTGAAGGCTCCCGCTGCGGAAGATTTTTCCACGAAGGCGGGCACGAACCCTTTTGACGACACAAAAAAATTCATTTCCTCCGCATACCTCCTTCCCGAAGGCTTGAACTGGGACGGCATGGATGCTGACGGAAACTTAAATAGAAATTCGGCTTCTGTCTACATCGACGGAGCGGAGATTTCCAAGAACGGAGCAGTCTGGAGAGACGCTTCAAAATCATATTACTGGCCCAAAAGCGGTAGTCTCACGTTTTTTGCTTACGCTCCGTCGTATCTGCCGGAAGCGTCAGGCACCGGCAACGGCGTGTCGATAAGCAAGGCCGGTGTTTCATACAAAGGCTGGGAGGCGAAAAACGACCGGCTGAAAACTGATTTTATGGCGGCTGTCCCGGCGAAGGACAAGTCGCGCAATTCAAATGAATACTATTCGAACGGGGTGCCGATGCTTTTCAAGCACAAACTCGCTCAGATTCAGTTCGTGGCGTTTGTCGAAAAAGACGATGACGGAATTGATGATGACATATACATTGAGAGCCTTGTTCTGACCAACATATACGGCAGGGGAGATTTTGCCCAGAGCAATACGGATGACGGAGCATGGAGCAACAGGTCAGATACGGGGGAGTATGTCCTGTTCAAGACAGATACTCCTGAAAAACTCTCGATTGATGAACTGGCATTGATGCCTTCCGGACTGGAAACCATGCTCATGATTCCGCAGAACCTTTCAGCCCTTGACGCTGACGATGTCAGTATCGGAGTCAGCAGGAAAGCCCCCGAAATTGTCATAACATATTATCATGGCACTAAAGCCGCATCCGACAGGAAAACGGCAAGTGTCACGTTTGAGAGTATCCGCTCCTACCTTTGGGAAATGGGTACCACGATTAAATACAGCATTACCTTCGGCAACACCGGATACCCTATATTGTTCGACCCGAGCGTGAATGAATGGAGCAACGGCGACAGTCCTGGATTGATTGTCGGGGGGGGTATTAGTTAGATAGAAGTTAGGAGAACAGAGAATTTGAGTATGAAAAAGGGTCTTTTGACTTGTATAGCAGTTCTTTGCGTGTTCTTGTCCTGTCGCAAGGAGGAGCATCCGGCACAGCCTGTGCAGGACGGCCTTGTCATGTCATTCTCTACCGAAGTCACTTCCGTCAAGTCAGCAAGTACGGATGATTCCAGTCTCAAAGACCATTCAATCGGTATCTACGGCACCGTGTCCGCAGTGGAAGGCGGCAACGGACTTTCCGTGTTCGGAACGAGCAATGTCACTGAACTCAAATATGGGACATACCCTTCAGGGAATGGATATAACGGCTGGTATTATGAGCCGCTCCAATACTGGAAGCGCAACCAGTACTACCGTTTCAGAGCCTATCATCCATACGATGCGGAAGTCTTCGAGACAGGCAACGGAGCAGACAATCTTGTGATTATATACCGTATGGTGCCGGGAGCTGTGGATTCCTGGGACAATTATGATCTGCTTACGGCGTTCAGCACCCGGTTTACGGGAGGTGCTGATCCGTTTTCGCCGGTGCCGCTGAAATTCAACCACGCCCTGTCGGCCCTCAGGTTTTATGTCACCTATGCGGACGACCACGGCTATCAGGGCAAATTGCAGGACTTCTGGATAGAGGGCCTCCGGGCATACGGTACGATGTCATATACACATACTGAAGAGAACGTTATGGATGACGTGACCAGATGGAACGCCCAGTATTATTATGATGACAAGCAGTTCTTTCTGACTAATCCCGGTGAGGACTTTACTTATTCGAAGCCTGTGAACGTGTATTCTCCTGATGACAATACCTATCCGCCTGCCGCTGACACCGGC
>CABQAB010000146.1 GCA_902461985.1 uncultured Bacteroidales bacterium
CGCCTCGAAGTGCTTCCAGTCCGCAGCCCGGTGGGCGCGGATGACGGCGGCAACTCCTGCGGCCTGCCTGTTGCGCTGCTTGATGCTTTCCTCGGTCTGCGTAAGGATACGCTGCGCATCCGCCCTCTGGGTGGCATCCTCATTATAACGCATGTCGAACCAATTCTTATTCTTCTGACGCTGTGCCTCGACATTCTGTCGCGCCTGTTTTACGGCCTTGGATGCGGAGATGCCTCCGTATATGGCACCCAACGCATTCAGGCTTCCTCCTATTATTGCCCCGGTTGTACTCATAACTGTACCGTTTTGATGATTAAAAGATATTCTTGACTGCGAAATTAAACAGTTATCTTTGCAACGTATGTTTATCTTTTTACAGTCAAAACAAAATGAAGGGAATGAAGACAGGAGGACGGCAGAAAGGCACGCCCAATAAAGACAATCCTCTCAAAGGCTATCTGCGGACTCACAGTGAGGAATACTTCAAGCCGAAACCGCAGGTCGATTCGGAAGGACATCCAATTGAGATAGTCTTCAGCAGCAAAGACGGAGGTACGACACGAAAAATATCTTTGGCGGATTCAGAGGGAAATCCGTACGTCATGTCAGACTTTGATGTCGATATGCTGAAGATGGATCCGGACGAGCGGGTGAATGCAGAGCTGAGACTGCTCGAATTCCATACACCGAAGATGAAGAGTGTGGATGTAGATATGTCAGTGCAGGAAAGCAAGACCATTGAAGACCGCCTGCTCGAATTGTCGCGAGACGATGATGAGGAGGATGAGTGATATTTTCTATTTCATCTACTTTTAGACAAGAGTTCTCCGCACCGGATGGTGTAAAATACAGTTTGTTTGTCAGGAGCGGTGTCCGGGAAGCGGGCATCGCTCTTTTGGCCAAGGAGAGTAATAATCAGACAAAAGAACAAGAGAAAAGAAAAGAAAAGAGAAGAGGAGAAAAAGAAAACCCGCAAAGAAAACTCCCTGCAGGTTTACATCATTTCGAGCACTCATGAAAAAGGTCAGAAGCCTTTTCCCTTCTGCCGTTGATAGACCACCGTCTGGTTCTTGTCAAGATTGACAATCTTGAACATCACGATGGAACGGTCGGGGATGTCTTCCGGAAGCATCGTGACAAGTCTGGATATGACCTCATCCACGCTGTTGAAGCCGACATCGGTCAGTTCGGCAACCTTCTGCCCGTTGTGATATGCCGCCGCATTGACCATGTAGCGGTACGAAAGCCTGAAATGGGTATCCTCATGTTTCTGCTCCCGCGAAGAAGTCTTGCCGGAGAAGAAGATGAAGTCCACGACTTTCTCGTTCAGTTCCCATGCAGGGGAATAGTCAATCTTGATATATCCACGAGTCACCTTGTGTGCGGATGCGTGGTTCATGGCGAATGCCACTTCATCGATGGATGCCCTGACATCATTCTGAGCCACTGTCCCCCATGTGTGACGGAACGTGTAGACAGAGTACCATTCATCCTTAGGCATACCCATAGCCTTGCATATCTGCTTGATTCCGCTGTTGGCGTTGGCGCAGAAACTGTCAGAGGTGGTCATGCGCTGATAGAAGTTGAACAGGCGTTCATCATCATCTTTCGTGTTGAGATACTTGTCGAATATCGGCTGTATGATTGCCGGCACACGCATTTCCATATACGCACCGTCAGCACGGAATTTCCTCGTCTTTGCTCTCCGGTATCTGATTATGCCGTCCCTGTAGTCCTGCTTCCTCAGATGGAACAGGTCCACGGTGTTCATGCCGGCAAGGCAGAGGACCAGCATCGCCACGTCCCTGCCGAACTCCGTCAGCGGACATTTCATCTTGCTTTCCGGCAGAGGAAACGAGAAGAACTCCCGGCATGCTTCCGGAGTGATTGCCAGTTTCTCCGCCCGGTCCGCCGCAGGTATCTCCACCTTGACCCACGGGTTCGTCTTGATGCGGATTATCCCCGTGTCATAGTCATTGTACTCCAGCTGTGCCGCCTTGAACACCTGGCGCATACATATCGGGTACATCTCCTTTGCCCGGTGAGTCTGCTCCAGCGACTTGATCCACTTGCCCACATGGGTAGAGGTCAGAGTCGAGAACATCACTCTGTCAGTACCGCAGAACCGTTCCAGATGCTGCAGTGCAAGTTTATAGTTCTTGGCGTTGCGCTCCTGCCCGTTGTCAATCATCCTGTCTATATGCTGCCGGGCGTAATCGGAAAAACAGATGTCGTCCTTCCCGTTTACGAGATAGTCCACCACCTCCTTTGCCGTCCAGTGCTCGATGTCCTTCTTGTTCAGACGGGCGTTGTACTCCAGAATCTGCTGTGTGCAGTACTGAACCACATACGGGTCCTTGATTTCGTTGCTTTTGGTGAGATCCTTTCTTGTCACCATCTTGTCAGTCTTGATGAACTTCGTCCCTCTGCGGTGTGTAACCCTTATGTAAACTGGGAAGAAACCGTCTTTGCGTTCCTTCTGAACGCATACCTTGAATGTCGCCATATCGTTCTATGTTCCTATTGGTTATTTTAACAATTCAGTTCATTCATCATAATTGTTGCCGTAAAGATATGTCTTGCAATCACATAACAACTCTAAACACGCTCTAAACACACTCTAAACACACTCTAAACACACTCTAAACACACTCTAAACACATACACAAAAATTCCGCAACATTCTCTAAACATTTCCGTTCATTCTGCTCGGAAAGTGTGCAGAATGCACGTGATTTCACCTAAAAGCAACAGGCGGCAAGCCTTTGATTCAGAAAAGCCTGCCGCCTGAGTTGCTGATAATCAGTGTAATATGCTGTCCTTATTTAGCATCTTTGATGGCAGCCTGCGCCGCTGCGAGGCGGGCGATAGGCACGCGGAACGGAGAGCATGATACATAGTTCAGACCGATCTTGTAGCAGAACTCCACTGATGCAGGGTCGCCGCCGTGCTCGCCGCAGATACCGCACTTGAGGTTTTCGCGGGTCATGCGGCCTTCGGTGACTGCGTAGTTCACGAGTTTGCCGACAGCCTTTGTGTCAAGAGTCTTGAACGGATCTGCATCCAGAATCTTGTTGCCGAGATACTCGCCCATGAAGGTTCCTACATCGTCACGTGAGAAGCCGAACGTCATCTGCGTAAGGTCGTTCGTACCGAATGAGAAGAACTCTGCAGTCCTTGCCATCCTGTCTGCTGTGAGAGCAGCACGAGGAATCTCAATCATAGTACCGAACTTGTATTCAATCGAGAATCCGAACGTAGACTCGACTTCAGCCCTGATTTTCTCGCAGATAGCCTTCTGGAAGCGGAGCTCACGCTCTGAAATGGTAACAGGGACCATGATTTCAGGCATAGGGTTCAGACCTTCCTTCTTGAGTTCTGCTGCCGCAGTGAAGATTGCACGGAACTGGGTCTCGGAAATCATAGGGTATGTGATGTGGAGACGAACTCCGCGGTGACCCATCATCGGGTTGACCTCATGGAGTGCGTCACCTCTCTTCTCGATTTCAGTCTCGTTGATGCCAAGTTCTTCTGCAAGTTCCTCTCTCTTCTCGTGTCCCTGCGGAACGAACTCATGGAGAGGCGGGTCAAGAAGACGGAAAGTCACAGGCTTGCCGTCCATCACTTTCATTGTACCTTTGACGGCAGCCTTGATATACGGCTCAAGTTCTGCGAGAGCTGCACGACGCTCGTCGTCAGTCTTGGAAAGAATCATCTTGCGGAGCTTTGCAAGAGGAGTCTCGGAATTCTTGCCATAGAACATGTGCTCGATACGGAACAGGCCGATGCCTTCCGCACCGAAAGAAAGTGCGCGGGCAGCATCCTCAGGAGTATCTGCATTCGTGCGGACACCCATAGTCCTGAATTTGTCCACGATTTCCATGAAATGGACGAAGCGAGGGTTCTCGGAAGCGTCCATAGTATCGATTGCCGTAGCATAAACAAGACCTTTGGCACCGTTGAGGCTGACATTGTCACCCTCCTTGATGACTGCGCCGCTCTTGAAAGTGGCAGTCTTGGCTTCGAGGTCGATTGTCATTGCCTCGCAACCTACGATACAGCATTTGCCCCATCCACGTGCTACGAGAGCTGCGTGTGAGGTCATACCGCCTTTCATCGTAAGGATGCCGGCTGCAGCACGCATGCCTTCCACATCCTCAGGAGAAGTCTCTTCACGGATAAGGATAGCCTTGATACCCTTTGCAGCAGCTTCCATAGCGGCCTCGGATGAGAATACAGCCACACCTACGGCACCGCCCGGAGATGCAGGAAGACCGTTGGCGATTGCAGTGGCCTTCTTCTCGGAAGCAGGGTCGAGAATCGGGTGAAGAATCTCGTCGAGCTGAGCAGGAGCCACACGTGTAACCGCCGTCTTCTCGTCAATCATGCCTTCCTCAAGCATATCCATGGCCATATTCAGAGCTGCAAGACCTGTCCTCTTGCCGATACGGCACTGAAGCATCCAGAGCTTGCCGTCCTGAATGGTGAACTCGATGTCCTGCATGTCGTTGAAGTGCTGCTCAAGGTGGAGACGGATGTCATCCAGTTCCTTGTAAACCTCAGGCATTGCAGTTTCAAGCGATGCGAGTGCGGCATTGTGAGGAGTCTTGGTAGCCTCGTTAAGAGGGTTTGGAGTACGGATACCAGCTACCACATCCTCTCCCTGTGCGTTGATCAGCCATTCTCCGTAGAATTTGTTGTCACCGTTGGCAGGGTTGCGTGAGAAAGCCACACCGGTAGCAGAGGTATTGCCCATGTTGCCGAATACCATTGACTGCACGTTTACGGCTGTTCCCCAGTCATCAGGAATACCTTCGATTCTTCTGTATGCGATTGCACGCTTTCCGTTCCATGACTTGAACACACCGCCGATAGAGCCCCAGAGCTGAGCCTCCGCCGTGTCAGGGAACTCTTCGCCGAGAACCTCTTTCACGCGCACTTTGAAGCGGTCGCAAAGGTCCTTGAGTTCGTCTGCAGTGATTTCAGTGTCTGACTTGTAGCCCTTGGCCTCCTTCAGCTCTTCCATCATCCTGTCGAGCTGCTGTCTGATTCCCTTGCCGTCCTCAGGCTCGATGCCCTCGGCTTTCTCCATGACGACGTCAGAGTACATCATGATGAGACGACGGTATGCATCGTAAACAAAACGAGGGTTATTGGTCTTGGCAATCATGCCCGGGATAGTCTCGGAACAGAGACCGATGTTGAGGATTGTATCCATCATACCAGGCATAGAACTGCGGGCGCCTGAACGGCAGCTTACGAGAAGGGGATTGGTCTTGTCACCGAATTTCATTCCCATAATCGCCTCTGTAGCATGAAGTGCGTCAGCGACCTCAGCCTTGAGAGCATCAGGATAACCGCCGCCCAGAGCATAATACTCTGCACAACATTCGGTTGTGATTGTGAAACCGGCAGGGACAGGGATGTTCAGAAGACACATCTCTGCGAGGTTTGCACCCTTGCCGCCGAGCAGGTTTCTCATTGTTCCATTACCTTCTGCGGTTTTGCCGCCAAAGCGATAGACACGTTTCTTGTTGTTTTCCATGTGTGAATAAATATTAAATGTTTGTT
>CABQAB010000147.1 GCA_902461985.1 uncultured Bacteroidales bacterium
ATCGGGAAAACACTTCCCGCCGTTATCCTGTAGTCTACATGTTGCACGGCTACGGCGATAACTACACGTCGTGGAACGGCAGATATCTCCATGCTAACGAACGCATTGAAAGCCTGGAGAAGAACGGTACTATTGGGGACATGATCTATGTCTTTCCTGACGGCTACACAAGTTATTACTGCAATACTTTCAACGGTATGACCCGTTATATGGACATGTTCGTAGAGGAGCTCGTGCCGTTGGTGGACAAGTCCTTCAGAACCATTGCAGACCGCGGGCATCGTGCTCTCACGGGTTATTCTATGGGCGGTTTCGGGGCTATGGTACTGGCTCTCAAACATCCAGAACTATTCTCCTGCTCAGCTCCTTTGAGTATGTCTTTCAGGACAGATGCTCAGTATATGACTGAGCCGGCAGGCGGCTGGGACGGCCAGTGGGGACGGATTTTCGGAGGTGTCGGACTATACGGCCCAGACCGTCTTACCGACTGGTACAAGGCCCATAACCCATATCGGCAGTTTTGTGATGCCAACCGTGAATCGCTTTCGACTGTTAACTGGTTTCTGACTTGCGGGGATGATGAAGAGCAACTGCTCATCGCCAATGACTCGTTGCATGTGATTCTCAGGGACAGGAACTTCGTCCACGAATTCCGCATTGCCAACGGAGCGCATACTTCTTCATATTGGATGGATGCTTTGAATGAAGTCCTTCCTTGGATGGATCACTGCATGAACGGAGCGACCGCATGGCCGGAATGTTCCCGCGTGTCCATCAGCGAATCCTCTCCGGCTTTCAATGAGGATGGTTCCGCGTTTTCGTCCGCTTTCGCCGCTGCCGGACATTCCGGACAGGGCTTGCTCTTTTTCCACGAAGGCTTGTCAGACACTGAACTCCGGGCCCTGATGTCTGCTGCATGGTCCGAAAACACCAGATTGAGTTTTGCATTCTTCCCATGCAATCTTGAAGAAAAGAGTGCAACTGAATGGATTTCCGCCCTTTCCGGGGAGTATGATTTTACCTCGCTCGCCGCGTTCGCGTTCGGAGAGGATGCCGGAAAGCAGGTTTCAGCATTGCATGACAGTTTCGCCATTCTGGCCTTTATCGACGCTCCCGCTCTTGGATTTGAAGCGGACCAGTCGCGAAGATACTATTTCGTCCAGACTGATGAGTCTGCTTTCTATGACTCCATGGCCGCCCTGTATCGTTCATGCAAGCGTAACTCGGCCGTGTTCGAATATCGGACCATCGATGCCTCAGCGGATGTCGCAACTGACAGGCTGAGAATGGTGTCAAGGGTGAGATCTTATATCCGTTACGGAGATAACTGATTAAAAATCAAATATAACCATTATTACTAACTTTAATTTATCAGAAAATGAGAAAGTTTTATGCAATTGCAGCTGTTGCAGCTGTGACACTTCTTTCCGTTTCATGCGAGAAGGACAACAACCAAAAGGGCAATAACGATGACAATGGAAAAGTGGAGCGTACTCACAGAATCAAGACAATGGGTGACACTTGGTCTGAACCTTACACTTTTTCATACAATGCTGATGGCAAGGTTTCGTCCATAGTCAGTTCATCAGACAACCGCGTGTTCGAGTACAGCGGCAACAAACTTACCATCAAGAACGGTGATGCAATCGAGTACACCATGACTCTCAATGCTGACGGCTATGCGACCAAAGTCGAGAATGCAGAGCATACATGGGACATTACGTATGATGCAGCCGGATACATGATCGAAGGCCGCAAAGACGGAGAAAAATGCACTTCACAGAAGATAGAGGACGGCCTTATCCTATATTGGACGAGGTATGACAATGACAATGATTTCTGGAGAATGAAAGATGCTACCTACCTTTCAAAGGACAATGTCTGCGGTATCCAGACTCATTATGCAGAAGACCTCGGATTCAAGAGGTGGGCATGGGAAGCACGTCTTTTCGGAAACTCTTCTACAAAACTTCTCGAAAGCTGCGTCTGGCACAATTTCAATGACGTGATGGCTGAGAAGACTGCGGTGTATACTTACGAGTACGATGCGGAAGGTCTTGTTACCAAGGAGGTTAAGTATTACGGAGTATGGAATGAGACTGACACTACAGGAATGGATGTCGATACTGAGACTCAATTCACTTGGGAGAAAATTCAGTAGTAGTTTTGGAAACTGTTTAAATTTTGGTAAAAATGTTTCGTAGAACAATTTAAGCATTTTCATAATTGACAGTTTCACGCCCGCCGGTCATTTCGTCCGGCCGGGCGTTTTTGCAGTTTGCATGGAGTGCACATCTGCCCGCTCAAACAAGTGGTCGAACTCATTTTCGCAACTGGAATGTGATGAAAGTTCTTATCTTTCGGAAACTTTTTTCTTTTTCGGAAATAAAAAATCTATCATTTGAGAAATTTTGATGAAACAATAAGTAATCTGTCAAAATAAAGTGTCCGTCCAAGATTCGCCACATCATGGCCGGTTCCACCACTTTTACTGTTTTCGGAAAATCTTTTTCGCGTGTTCTGCTTTCATTTGGGGCGTCATTCCGCCGGCGGGATTGTTCTGTCCGGGAATGCACTTCATGTTCAATTTTCCAAACAAAGTGGTATGAAAACCGACTTATCAAACTCCAGAGGCGTTTATGCAAGCCTCACCAACGACTACATGTTCAAGAAAATTTTCGGCTGCGAGGAGAGCAAGGACATCCTCCTCACTTTCCTCAACCACATCATCGGCCACGGTGACATCCTCGATGTGTCTTTCCTCAACACCGAGAACCTTGGACCCACAAGCGAAGACCGTAAGGTAATCTTCGACGTCGCCGTCCGAACAAATTCAAATGAGGAGTACCGCATCGAAATGCAACTCGCCAAGCAGGACTTTTTCCGCGACAGGGCCCTCTTCTACTCCTGCTATCCCGTCATCAACCAGGGAGAGCTCGCAAAGCAGAAATACATCCAGGAACATGGCAGTTCCGCGGGATTCAAGTGGAATTTCAGGCTCAATCCCGTCAGGCTGATCGCCATAGTCGATTTCACCATGGAGCATATCCCCGAATGGGACGCCAACAGATACCACTCATCATACAGGCTCCACGAAGACTCCACCGGCGAACTGCTGCACGACAAACTGCAGTATGTCTTTCTCGAACTCGGCAGGTTCAACAAGTCCGAGGATGAACTTGACGGCTACTACGACAAATGGATGTACCTCTTCAAAAATATGAGCTATCTCGAAAGCCGACCAGAGACTTTCAAGGAAAAGATCTTCGACAGTTTGTTCACGAAGGCGGATTTTGCTAACTTTACGCCGCAAGAATTCAGAAAATATCAGGAGGCTACGAAAATGATAAGCGACTACGAAAACTGCATCGACTATGCACGCAAAGAAGGACGAGAAGAGGGCGCGGCAGCCAAGGCGATTGAAACGGCAAAAAACCTTAAAGCAAAAGGCATTGACAGCAATACCATTGCGGAATGTACAGGACTGACGGCCGAGCAGGTCGCAGAATTGTAGCCACTATTCTTTACTGCGCGAAGGTGCACATCTTCAGATTGCAACTGACATCTCATCCGTGTCAGTTGCATCTCACTTTGTCAATATGTACTTCTTCGGGATGCTTACTTGAAAACAATACAGGATTATTCGTACTCAAGTTCACAAACCCACCCCAGCGTAAGCATCCGACGAACCACGTGTGACATCCAATAACAGCGAAGTGGCAGCAACTTGCAGTTAGTTCGGCTAAGTTGCTGCCACTTTTGTCAAGTGGCATGTCAGTGACCGTTACTTTGCCGTCATTGGCTGCCAGTTCTCGGGGAGCAGCACTTTGATGTCTTTCTCCGCAGGAAGACGCCTGAGTGTATCTTCCAGCCATGCCCTGAGCTCAATATTGTGAGCCTTGCAGCTGCTGAAGAGGGAGTACACGATGGCGGCCCTGACGGCTGCGTCATGATTGCCGCAGAAGAGATAGTTCTTCCGGCCCAGGGCCAATGGCCTGATGGCATTCTCCACGCCATTGTTGTCGATGTTGTATCTGCCGTCAAGGACGTAGCGGCTCAGTCTCGGAAGAAGGGCGAAGGTGTACATTATGGCCTTTCCCATTCTGGACCTGGGCGTGAAGCGGCTGCTGACGGAGTTCATCCATTGCTCAAAGTCCCGGATGATGGGATAAGCCTCCTTCTCTCTTCGTTCTCTGATTGCATCCGGCTCAAGTCCGGCCTCTTTTATATCGGTTTCCAGCTTGTAGAGTTTGCCGATATAGACTATCGCCTCACTGGCGTATTTGCGGTCCTCATCAAGCGCTTCCACGAACTTGCGTCTCACGTGTGCCCAGCAGCCTATCATACGCTTGCCGGGAGAGTATTCAAAAGAGTTGTACACTTCATATCCGTCCGTCTGCACCGCTCCTCTGTATCCGCCGATGAGTTTGCGCGCCGTGTCGCCGCTCTTGGAGCCCATGTCATAGTGGAAGTATACGCTCCCGCCTACGGCATCCCTCACGGCCCACATGTATCTCTTCACGGCATGGTGCTTCTCGTTGTCTATCACCGGCAACGTGCTCTCATCAACCTGTATGTAGTCTTTCTCCATTATCACTTCGCGCAACTTGTCATACTGCCTTTGGACCTTTGTACGGGAACAGCAGGAGCCGGTCCGGGCATCATCGGAACGAACCCGGCTGGAACCAAAGACTGTTCATCCTCTTCACGATACTTGCGTTTCCACCTGTAATACTGATGTTTGGCTATTCCATGTTTTTCCAGATACTCCTGTTGACTGATGTGCTGCTCCTCGCACTCCCGATCGATTGCAGTTATCTCTTCTCTTGTCATCATATGCTTCGTTTTTTTGCAAAGGTAGCCCGGCTCTCGCCAGGCTACAATATGCATTCCATCGGATGCTTACATTGCGACTGCCGTAATTGCTGAAATTTTTTTCATTCGGTTCATTTATTAAAAACAGGAGACGGGGATTCGCCCGTCTCCTGATATAATGCAAGTTTCCCAGATTATTTATCCGTATACTTATAAAGTTCCGGAAGCGAGTATCCAGATGAGCCTGTCTTGTCTACATAACAACGGTAAAAATCTCCATTGTTTTTGTTAGAGTAAAGATAATACTTTCCCGTTTTGCCTGCTACGTCTCCAGATATCTTTATTCCTCCCTCAGTGTACTCAAATTCAAGAGCAAATGGGGAATCGGAGGAAGCGCACGAATTATGAGCCATTCCGAAGTATGAACCAGAAGGCAAAGTCATCACATATTTGTCTCCCGCTTCGTTCTTGGTTACGGTAACTGCGGCTGCATCAACAGCTGTTGCGGATGCGATAGAACCGTCAGAGATTGTGACATCTGCTGTCTTGGCCAAATCTTTACCGCTGATAGTTGCATGAGCTTCTGTACCGAACACAATCAGATACTTGCCCGTCCAATCAGTAGGAGCAGCACTGACTTTAATATATTTGGCATCATCAGGAGTCGGATTTTCCGGTTCATCGCCCCCCCCGGCAGGAGCTTCGTATTTTACAACGATACTCA
>CABQAB010000148.1 GCA_902461985.1 uncultured Bacteroidales bacterium
CCCCGCCCCTGCGGCTTCCTATCTTTCGTGTGAGCACGTCAATCAGGTAGTCAAACCCGCCGGCCGTGCGCACCATGTTCATGATTCCTCCTGCGAGGAGGGTCACGAGAATCAGTTCGGTCATAGACTGGATTCCGTCGCCGGCAGCCCGGAAGAGTTCCAGAGGCTCAGTCCCGAAAAACAGACCCAGGACATCAGTAAGTATGATTCCGAACACGAGCACTTTCAGAACGTTCATCCTCGAAAGGGCGCATACGATAACGGCAAGATAAGGTATGGCCAGATAGAACGGCACCTTCGGAACATTGTAGTCCACGTCCAGAGATATTCCGCTTAAGGTATATATGGCGAGAGTCACGACCGCAGCAGGCAGCACAAGTTTGAGATTTGTCCTGAACTTGTCCTTCATCTGGCATCCCTGGGTGTGGGTTGCAGCAATGGTGGTGTCCGATATGAATGAAAGGTTGTCACCGAAAAACGCGCCTCCGACAACTATCGAAATCATAAGTGCCGGCGACAGTCCCATTTCAGCTGATATTCCTGTCGCCACGGGAGCGAGCGCGACTATAGTTCCGACAGAGGTGCCCACGGACATGGATATGAAGCAGGCGGCAATGAAAATCCCGGCCGGCAGGAAACGTCCCGGAACAAGGTACATTGTCATGGAAACCGTTGCGTCGACGGCACCCACAGCCTTGGCCGAGGTCGCGAATATGCCTGCGAGCACGAAAATCCAGACCATATAGAGGATATTCGAGTCGGCTGCGCCTGCGGAAAAGACCCTGACTCTTTCATGGAAATCCATATCCCTGACGACCAGAACCGAATAGACCGCCGCAACCACGAAAGCCACGCAGACCGGAATGCCGTAGAAATCGCCTGCCAGAAGCGAGGCAGACAGATAGACAGCCAGCAGGACCATGACAGGAGACAAGGCGAAAAGCCCTCTGCCATGCCTGCGAAAATTCATCCTCTTACAACTTGAATCCACCATAACACACTGACAAACAGAAAGTGCAAAGTTAGACAAAATAGTTTAAAAGAAAATTTTGGAAACGAGCGTATAAGTTCATACCTTTGCGACCCGGAATTCAAAACCGCCGAATTTCCAGAGCAAGATTCAGATTAAAGTCTCGATATCATGTCAAAAAAACAAAACTCAACTCCAGCGGTTTACGATGCCCGGACGCTCGGCAAGCCTAAAATGCTGATTCTCGGACTGCAACACATGTTTGCTATGTTCGGAGCCACGGTTCTCGTACCTGCAATCACAGGCCTCCCTGTTTCCACAACCCTCCTTTTCGCCGGTCTCGGCACCTTGCTGTTTCATTTGGTGACCAAGCGGATTGTTCCCGCCTTCCTCGGTTCCTCGTTCGCATTTATCGGAGGTTACCTGAGTGTCATCGAAATGGGTGCCTCCTACGGACTTTCCGCTTCGCAGTCTCTGCCTTATGCCTGCATCGGCGTTGCCTGTGCAGGTTTTTTGTATTTCCTGCTCGCCGGTCTCATCAAGGCCTTCGGGACAGGCAGGGTAATGAAGTTCTTCCCGCCAGTTGTGACCGGACCTATCATAATCTGCATCGGTCTCGTACTCTCCGGCTCGGCCATCGGCAACTGCCAGAGCAACTGGTGGATTGCACTTGCAGCCATAGTCACAATCATAGTCTGCAACATCTGGGGTAAAGGAATGGTCAGAATAGTGCCCATACTTCTTGGAGTCCTTGTTTCCTACATCGCCGCAGCCGTTTCCGGACTCTGCGATTTCACCACCGTCAGGGAGGCCGCATGGATAGGACTGCCGTTCGCGCGGGAGAATACCGCCATTGCAGTCATCGATACAAGGAAATGGGAACTGCTGACAAGCGCGGTCATAACCATCATGCCGATTGCACTTGCAACAATGATAGAACATATAGGCGACATGTGCGCAATATCCTCGACTACAGGCAAGAACTATCTCAAAGAGCCGGGACTTCACCGGACATTGCTCGGAGACGGTCTTGCGACCTCTCTCGCCTCTCTTTTCGGCGCACCGGCCAACACCACTTACGGCGAGAACACCGGCGTGCTCAACCTTACCAAGGTCTACGACCCGAGAGTCATCAGAATCGCCGCGGTCTTCGCGATTTTGGTTTCATTCTGCCCTAAATTCGCAGCCCTGATCTCCTCGATGCCGGCAGCGACCATAGGAGGCGTCTCACTCATACTCTACGGTATGATTGCAGCGGTGGGTGTCAGGAATGTAGTCGAAAGCAAGGTGGACTTCACTTCTTCAAGAAACGTAATCATCGCAGCCATAATCCTCGTTCTCGGAATCGGCATCAACTACGGCGTCGATGGCGGAAGCATCGACCTGGGATTCACCAAACTTTCAGGCCTTGCAATTGCCGCTCTCGTGGGTATTCTCATGAACGCGGTTCTCCCCGGCAAGGACTATGTCTTCGGGAAAGAGCCACAGGGAGACAAGTCGGTCAATTTCGACGGCAACACCAACCGGGTCACCGGACAGGACGCGTAATCCGGACTCTTCCCCTCGCCACTGCGCTCTGCGCTTATACGACTCCAACGATGACGACTCCTTTCAGTCGTTCAAGGGAGGAACAGACTTTTATAATAAACAATATCAACATCGTCATATGAAAAGAATTGCAATCACTTTCTTCGCGGCTCTCATTGGTACCGCGGCATTTGCACAGAACATCCAGCTCCACTACGATTTCGGAAACAACATCTACAGGAAAGACGGCAAGGACCTCACCAGCAGGGCTCTGCTTACGACTACCGTAGAAATGTTCAGACCGGACTCATGGGGAAGCACCTATTTCTTCGTGGACATGGACTACCTTAGCACACCGGGAACGGAAAGCGAGACAAGAGGAGTCACGGGAGCATACTGGGAGATTGCCCGCGAACTCTGCTTCTGGCAGGGCAGCAAGATGGACTGGCTTTCAGTGCATATCGAATACAACGGAGGCCTGACCACAGGGCTTTCATTCAACAACGCATTCCTGGCAGGTCTCACCTACAGCGGACATTCCAAGGATTTCCGCAGAACCTGGTCCCTTAGCGCAATGTACAAACTCATCCCGAAGACATTGGACGGCAACGGCAGGAAACAGTATCACAATTTCCAGATTACCGGTGTATGGGGAATCAATTTCGCCCACGACTGGTGCACTTTTGCAGGTTTCTTCGATGTGTGGAGAGAGCACCGTCCATGGCAGGGCACACGCTATATCTTCATCAGCGAACCGCAGTTCTGGGTGAACCTCAACCAGATCAAGGGATGGGACAAAGTAAACCTCAGTCTCGGGACCGAGGTCGAACTTTCATGCAATTTCGTGAACAAGGGTTTCTATGCCATCCCGACCCTTGGAGCCAAATGGACATTTTAGACATTCACTGCAAAGAAGTGGCTGACTAAAAAGTCTGTCATATCGAGCATAGCCAAGAGACCAAGACAAACAGTCCAGTGGACTTTTGTCCTCTTGGCCCGAAGGGCGTAGTCGAGATATCTATTAAGCATCAATTCTTTAAGAAGATCTCTCCACTCGCGTTGCTCGGTCGAGATGACAATGTTGTGGCTTTTTGGTCAGCCCCAGTTTATTTTTGAAAATTACTTTACAGGAACAAGTCGAAATAGTCAGTGACTTTCTGCATCAGGTGGACTCTATTAGCCCCGAACACATTGTGTTGAGCAAGCGGATAAGGGAAATAGTCCACCTGAATCATGTTGTCTATACAGGTCTGCACGAAATTGAGGCTGTGCTGCCAGACCACAGTGTCGTCCATGGCACCCTGACAAATCAGCAGTCTGCCTTCCAGAGCCGTCGCCTTGCCTATCAGCGAGGTCGATTCATAACCTTCGGGATTGCTCTGTGGAGAATCCATATAGCGTTCGCCGTACATCACTTCATACCACTTCCAGTCGATTACGGGACCTCCCGCAACCCCGACCTTGAACACCTCAGGATAGGTAGTCATAAGAGAAATGGTCATGAAACCTCCGTAGCTCCAGCCGTGAACCCCTATTCTGTCCGCATCCACGTACGGCAGCGAGCATAGCATCTTTATACCCTCCATCTGGTCCTCCATCTCAGCCTTGCCGCAGTTACGCCATATGGCCTTTTCATACTCGGCCCCATGATACATCGTCCCCCTGTTGTCCTGGACATAGACAAGATAGCCCTTCTGGGCCATAAGCATTTCCCAGCTTCGCAGGTTGGCGCACCAGGAATCGTTCACCATCTGGGAATGAGGTCCCCCATAGACATAGACTATTACGGGATATTTCTTCGACGGGTCGAAATCGCGGGGCTTTATCAGACGGTAGTAATTGTCATACAGGCCGTCAGCCGACTTCAGAGAACCCAAATCAATCTCACAGAAACCGTAATCGGCTGTCTTGTCAGGCGCAGAAAAGAGCGTTACAGCCTTTCGGCTGTCCACATTCCACCTGTAGATTTCCGGAGGACAGTTCAGGCTGCTGTGCGAGGCGATGAAACTGCCGTCATCCTCGAATTTCAGAATCTCATGCCAACCTCTTTCTTCCGTCAGCTTCTGCGCAGTGAATTTCTTCGGCAGGGAAACCTTGCCCCGCCTGTCCACTGTGAACCGTGTACGGAAAAGATGCTTCTCTATCGGGCTGATTTCGGATGACGTATAATACAGCCATCCGCCGCAGTTGCCTATATATTCCACGTCCGCATCCACTTTCGTAATCCTTTGCAGCGCCCCTGTGGAGGCATTGCAGAGATAGATGTTCCTGTAGCCGTCACGCACATTGCTACGGTAGAAAAACCAGTCCGCAGACACTCCGGAGGCCGTATTCACAAAATAAAGCGGGTCGAGAGGCTCCACATAGCGGCTGTCACTTTCCTCAAAAAGGCAGGCCATGAACTCACCCGAACGGGCGTCATAGCGGTTCAGGCGCATGTGCTTCTGGGCGCGGTCGAGGACCTGGACATAGATGGATTCGGAATCCGGACTCCAGCTGACGTTGGTCAGATAGCGTTCATCATCGAAATCGCTGACCTTGACATATACGGTTTCCTTCGTATCGAGAGCATATATTCCTAAACTCACAATTTCGGAAGGAGTGCCCGCCATAGGGTATTTGATGCTTACAAGAGAACCGGTGCGGGAAGTGATATTCAGAAGAGGAAAATCAGCCACCGCAGACTCATCCTTGCGGTAGAATGCGATGCGCGTACTGTCAGGTGACCAGAAAAGTCCCTTTTCTATGCCGAACTCGTGCCGGCTCACAACCTCTCCGTATACGATTTCAGGATTTTCGGCAACTATGATTCTCTCTCCGTCGAGGAAAACTGTTGACAGTCCGTCAATCCTGTCGGACACAGCTCTCTCCGCCTTGCGGCCATAGTCAAGTCCCGCTATTTCGGGATAGCGTATTCCCATAGCCTTGCCGAAAACTGCATCTTCCATAGTGAGCGAGCCTCCGTCAGAACCTGCCGGACGAACCGCCATAACACCCTCCTGGGCAT
>CABQAB010000149.1 GCA_902461985.1 uncultured Bacteroidales bacterium
GGCATGCCTGAGCACAAACGCTGGGTACTGCTTGCCAACACGATGGACAAGTCCATGATGCGCAACCGTCTGGCGTATGAAATAGCGTCAAGATGTGACGGTCTGGAATGGACGCCACGCAGCCGCTTCGCCGAGGTCGTGATGAACGGGGAGCACATAGGTCTGTATCTCTTTGCGGAGCAGATCCGCGCCGATGAAAACCGGGTTCCCGTTCCTGACGGCAATGATGCCCTGGACCCGGCGAAGGGTGGCAGTCTTTCTGCAGATCCTTCCAGCCTCGGCTATCTTATTGAAGCCGACCGCTATTGGGTTGAAGACCAGTATGAAACATCTGCATTATGGTGGCGTACCGGTAGATACAGCGGGAGCGGAAGCACTACATGGCCGAACGGAGACATTGTCTCGTGGGCTTCAGGCTGCTCCTACTGCACGAACTACGGAGACGGGTCCAAATTCAGTTTCGGCCTCAAGAATCCTGACGACGAGGCATTGATCACTTCGTCTTCCGTCCACTTTTCATACATCAGGGATTTTGTACTCGACGTTGAAAAGGAAGTCCTTGGATCTTCCCACGGCTTGAGCCGTATCGACGTCGATTCTTTCATAGACTACTGGCTCGTATATGAACTGACTCTCAACCAGGAGCCTAATAATCCTGGAAGCTGCTATATGTACAAGAAGCCTGATTCGGCAGGTGGCAGACTTTATGCCGGACCCGTATGGGATTTTGATTACGGTACGTTCGATCCCGATCTTACGGATTCGGGCCTTTATTACGACAAGCGTAACAAGTTCCTATGTCTCAATTCGCTGTGGTATGTGGGGCTTTTCGAGAACTCCTCTTTCCGGCAGGCTGTCAAGACACGATGGTCAATGCTGAAACCGAAACTGGAACTTGACAGATTCGTCAAGGACAATAAAAAATACATATTGCAGTCAGTCGCTCTCAATCATCAGATTTATGGCGATTCATGGGGCGGAAGCGACCCGAACGGGGAGTACTGGATGTCCACGGAACAGGCGATAGACAAAATATACGGCAACCTGCGCCAGCGTGTCGAAGACCTTGACCGTCTCATCTCCGCCATGCCGTGATATGAGGAATAATTCCCGATTTTGACCTGTGAAAACTCGGAATAATTCCCGATAGGGTATCTATCTTATTGATTTTTACTATATTTTCTGACCAGGCTGCGCTGTCAGGCAGTCTTGTCAGATTGGGTTTTCTCAGCCAAAATAGCACTTTTTGCTTTGTTTTGGCTGAGAAAACTTGGTATATGTTAGCTAAATTGCTATGATATAATAAGATACTGTATAAATATGAATCTTAAATTTCTCAGCCAAAATCAAGGATTTTATCTCGTTTTGGCTGAGAAACTTTTGAAATACCGTAATATGTATTTATATTTGCTTCCAAAACCGAAAATATGGACAGGTCAAACATAATAGGAAGGAAACGGTTTATCAGCTTTGCGACTTCTTCATGCTTTTTTACCTGAATTTCGTCGGGGCAAAAGGGCAGAGGAAAGACTGGGTTTATTTTCAGAGAACTCACGAATACGAAAACTGGAGCGGCAGAACTTTCGAACTGTTGTGCTCTCGTCATGTGGCTCAGATAAAGGATGCGTTGAGAATCAAGTCGTTGTCGCAGGATTACTGCTGGAGTGGAGATGGTCAAGATGGCGGTAGAGTTCAGGTTGACATGGTGATTCCGTCTCCGGAAGAAAGGACTGACTATCTGTGTGAGATGAAATTTTCCGAGAACCGGTATGTCATAACTGCCGACTATGAAAAGAATCTCCTGAACAAGCTGGATGCGTTCCGCCTCTCGAAGAACCATAAGCCTTCACATTCGCTGCTTTTAGTAATGGTGACGACTATGGGGCTTGGTAACAATTCCCACAATCGCATCGTGAATGCGGAAGTTACATTGGAGGACTTGTTCAGAGAACTGTAGGATGTATTCAGAATGGTACGGTTTTATGTATGTCTAAGCGAAATGATGTTCAGTAACAGCATATTTTTCCGCGCGTTGAACCTTCTTGCGATGGCGGCGTGCCTTTTTCTCGCGGCGGCGTTTCCCGGCCGTGCGCAGGAACATTCCTACATGGAACAGCTCTCCGTAGACGAGGGGCTTCCGCATACCGACGTCTCCGCCATAGTGCAGGATGAGGACGGATATATATGGATCGGGACCTACTCCGGTCTCTGTCGATATGACGGCAACTCCCTGATAGTCTGGGATATGTCCAACTCAATTCTGGAGAGTTCGCGTATCCGTTCGCTTTTCCTTTCCGACGACGGACTTCTGTATATAGGTACGGAAACGGGCGGACTCACCATCTTCGATACGCAGTCGGACAGTTTCATCAAGACCGTGCGCGTGCCCTCGAACTATGTCAACTCGATATGCCCTTCAGCTGACGGACGCTCCATATTCATCTGCACTGACGACGGCCTTTCGGAACTCTCGTGCGGCGACGGGATATATGACCTTTCGTCGCTCTCGTTCGGCTGTCCGGTTTCGGCATGCTGTCCTCTGGGGGCGGACGAACTTCTGATAGGCACACCTTCCGGGCTGGAACTTTTCTGCCGTACGAGAGGGAAGCGCACAAAGATACGGGACATATTCGCGACCTCCATTCTGCCGCTTGACGGACGTCTGCTGGTGACCTCCTATGAGGGCTGCTGGTTCTTTGACCTCAAGTCCAGAGAGCTCACTGCCCTGAACGGCAACCCCGCGAAGTCCTCCTGCACGGACGGGAAAGGCCATGTCTACATAGGCACTGTCCGTGACGGTCTGCTCTGCTACGGCGAGGGTTTCTCGAATGTGAGGCAGATCCTTACGGACTGGCACCGCACACCGGAAATATCCTGCCTATGCTTCGACCGCTCGGATGTGCTCTGGGAAGGCACTGTCGGCGGAGGCTGCTACAGGAGCAACGCCAACAGCCGAAGGTTCAGACACTTCACGATGACCCCTGGAGAGGATGGAGAGCAGGTCGTGGCCATGATGGCTGACAGGCAGGGGCGGCTCTGGCTGTCCTCCAGGGAGGGAAATGTGGCGGTGATGGACAGCGGCGGGCAGATGCACAGGATGTCGGGAAGTTCGCTCGGAAGATTCTCCGGGAAGACCGTGTCGGCTTTCTGGCAGGCTCCCGACGGAGCGGTCTGGGTGGGCGCCTGGGACTGCGGCGCGGCCGTGATTCCTTCTTCTGGAGTTGACAATGCCGCCTCCGGAGGTGCGTTCCGGATGATGCCTCTCAATGCCCTCCCGCAGACAGCGAGCGTGTACAAGATTGCGGCGGACTCATTCGGAAGGGTCTGGATTGCCACTGGGGACGGCCTCTACCGCTCTTCCGGTGGTGCTCTCACCGCCCCGTCGTCGGCATCATGGACATGTCTGAGACGCGACACGTCGAATCCAGCATCCCTTTCGGACGACTGTACCACGGATATTCTCGTGGAAGAGAGGGACGTCTGGGTGGGCTCCCGTTCCGGTCTGAACCGTATTACGCTCGGAGATGACGGCGAGATTGAGGACATAGTGCGGCTCAGCATAAGGCCCGACGCGGCCTCAGGGGAGTTCATATCGTTCATCCACCGCTCCGCCGACGGCAGCCTCTGGGTCTCCGCTCTCGGTCTGGGACTGTGCAGGATGGAGGCGGACGGAAGTTTCCGGATATTCAACAGGACCGTCTGCCCCGAGTTCCCGAACAACGAGTTCGAGTCCGTGCTGGAGGACGGACAGGGCAATCTGTGGCTTGGCGGCTTCGGCCTGGTAAGGTTCTCTCCGGAGACCGGGAGCGTTGCCTGCTGGTCGCGCAGGGACGGGCTCCAGAGCAATGCATTCAAAATGTACGATGCCGTGTCTTTCGGTGACGGACGCATGGCCTTCGGCGGAATCAACGGCTTCAATGTCTTCAACCCATCCGAAATCAGGGGCAATACTGCTCCGCCCCATGTCCTGCTGACCTCACTCTCGGTGAACGGGGAGCCATACATTGACGCCAAGCCCTTAAGACACAGGCATTCAATAAGACTGTCCAGTTCGGAAAACAGCCTCATGCTGCGTTTCTCCGCCATGCACTATGCCGGCTCCGAGCGCAACCGCTTCCGCTACAGGATGGACGGGCTTGACGAAGACTGGTATTACACAGACGGGCTCGCTCCCTTCGCTTCCTATCTGAATCTCCGCCCGGGACGTTATGTCTTCGAGGTCTACGGTTCGAACAGCGACGGCCTGTGGGGGACTGAACCCGCGTCCCTGAGCATACGCATCCTTCCTCCGTGGTACGCCTCCGTGCCGGCGATAACCGCATATATTCTCGTGCTGATGGCATCCTGCATCGCCCTTGTGCTGTATCTGCGCCGCAGAAGCATTGAGGAACATCGCCGCGAACTTGAGGGAAAACTCCGCGAGGAAGAGCGGGAACGAAACGAGAACGAGCTCAAGTTCCACACCGACTTCCTCCACGAAATCCGTACTCCGATCACCCTCATCACGACCCCTGTCGAGGAACTCCTGAAGAACCCTAATCTCGGAAAGACGACCTTGAGCCGTCTGCGCCTCGTGGACCAGTCGGCCAAGATTCTTCAGAAACACATCGAGTCCATCACCGACCTGCGGAAATATGACAACGGAGCCGTCCCCCTTCACGTCGTCCAGATTGATTTCTCCCGTTTCGTCGAGGAGATATGCCTTCTGTTCCAGCCTGTCGCGAAGGCGCGGGGATATGAATTCTCCATCGAGGCCTCTCCTCTCGGGGAGAGGGTATACGTGGACAAGGACAGCATGGAGAAGGTCATATTGAACCTCATGTCCAACGCCGTGAAATATTCCCCGGAAAGGGGAGGACAGATAAGTGTCAAAGTCACGGAAACCACGGACTCCGACGGATGCAAAGGGGCCGAACTCACCGTTTCCAACCTCGGGATAGGCATACTTCCTGAAGACATGCCTTATATATTCGACCGTTTCCGTCAGGGGAAGAACAACGACAGGGGAGGCATGGGCATAGGCCTTTCGCTCAGCCGCAGTTCAGTGCTCGCACATTCGGGACACATCTGGGCGGAATCAGTCCCCGGAGGACTCACGACCTTCCATGTGTTCCTGCCTTACGGCTGCTCGCAGTTCTCTCCGGAGCAGATAGACCGGGATTACGAGAACAGCGACAACATCTCCAACTACGACTCCCTCGCCGAGTTCCAGAGTGCTCAGCCCGGGATGGCCGGAGGTGTCGAGCGGGAACATCTTGTGCTGATTGTGGACGACAGCGCCCAGCTGAGGGAATATCTTGTGCAGCTTCTCTCCTCCAAGTACAATATAATCACTGCGAAGGACGGTCTGGAGGGCTACGAGAAGGCTATCTCCGAACAGCCGGACCTTGTGCTGACTGACGTCGTGATGCCGAAAGTGAACGGTCTGGAGCTATGCTGCAAAATCAAGGAGAACCCGAACACCTCGCACATCCCTGTCATCCTCATCTCGGCCCGTGACC
>CABQAB010000150.1 GCA_902461985.1 uncultured Bacteroidales bacterium
CCGGCCATGATGTGGCGAATCTTGGACGGACACTTGAATTTAACAGAGATGACGAGAGGCTCATCTCGGAATACCTTTTCATCGAAAAACGGACTGGAGAGTTTGCACCACCGACAATTTTCATTACTTTTGTGGAGTTGGGAAGGTTCAACAAGACCGAAGCCGAGTGCAGAAGCGAGCGCGACAGGGTCTTCTACTGGTTCAACAACAGTTATATGGCCAATGAGATTCCTTCATGCGCTTCCGGTGATCCGGAAATGCAGTCTCTGGTCGAGGCTACGAGGATAGCGGCTTTCCCACCGGAAAAGAAGAACATCTATAATCGTGATATCATGAGGGAACTGGACATAAAATACTCAGAGAAGAAGAGATTCGAAGC
Organism: uncultured Bacteroidales bacterium; assembly: GCA_902461985.1. Lineage (GTDB taxonomy): Bacteria > Bacteroidota > Bacteroidia > Bacteroidales > UBA932 > Cryptobacteroides. The sequence goes on from CABQAB010000150.1 coordinate 380, forward strand.
TGGACTGGCGAAAGGACGCGAGGAAGGCGTGGCTAAACGTAATGCCGAGATTGTAATGTCAATGAAAAACAAGGGCTTCAACGCATCGGAAATTTCAGAAATCACCGGCCTGTCACTTGAAGCCATAGCTGTTTTGTAATCGTGATACAATAATTGCGAAATGTACCAGACTGACGGTCGAGCAGGTCGCGGAACTGTAGTCTGTATTGAAAAGATTCGTATCTCTGTAGTCAGAAATCAAGAGTCCGGCAGAACTTCTCCGCCGGACTCTTTTCATTTGCATAACGGGACGGTTCCGTATATTCCTTGCCATTTCTGAAAATATTTGTAGATTTGCGATGAGTACATGTTGTGACAGATGTGTTTATGTCATTATGCGATGTAATTATGTGTAAAGAGAACCGGGATATTGATTTGTTCTTGTCATTTTGTATAGAGCAATATAAAAGAGACAAAGGTATATCCGGAGAAGAAGCCATTGAAATCTTTATTAAGTATGGCGTCCTGGAATATCTGAATGATTGCTATGAAGTGCTTCACACACAAGGGCATCAATGGCTTGTAGCGGAGATTGATAATTTTATCAACAGGCGAAGAGGAGGAAAATGAAATGAAGGTGTATCATGGTAGCATAGAAGAGGTTAGAGTGCCCGAAATAAGAGAGCCGGACCGGCCGTTGGATTATGGAAGCGGATTTTATACCACGACATCCTTAGAGCAAGCTGAAATGTGGGTACGTAAGAGGATGAAAGATAATGGTTGTAGAAGAGGGTTTGTCAACATGTATGATTTTGATGAACAAAGCGCACAGAAACTGAACACACTTTCATTTGACTCTCCGTCAGATGAATGGATTGACTTTGTTTTGGCAAATAGGATGCAGAAATCGTTTAGACACAATTTCGATATTGTTTATGGACCTGTAGCAAATGATAGAGTGTATGCCTCTTTTGCATTGTATGAAGCAGATATAATAGACAGAGACGAATTATTCAAGCGCTTGAAGACTTATAAATTGGTTGATCAGTATTTGTTCCACACGGAAGAATCGTTGAGGTATTTGAGTTATATTGAATCAAAGGAGGTGATATTATGAAAGATATTACTCAGGAAAATCTGTATTTGATATTACCTCTCAAAATTAGTTTGGTCGCTGACATGCTCCAGAAAGACCATAAAATCAACTGTATCGAAGCCATTAAGCAGATATATTCTTCTAAGATGTACAAACGCCTGGAAAGAGAGGAAAGCAAAGCCTGGACTCTCGGTCCTGCAACTCTCTACTACGACCTCATCCACGAATAACATAGAGTCCGGCAGAATTTCTCCGCCGGACTCTTTTCTTTAATATTGAAAATGGAGCTGCCTCAGAAGAACTTATGCGTTATTGATGCTTTCCATAAGCTTGACGGCATCGATGTAGCGGGCGATGCCTTCGGCAACCTGTTTGGCATCATGCATGGCGTGAACTACAGTCGCCTGACGGTTAGTGACGTCTCCACCGGCAAACACGCCTTTGCGGCTTGTCATTCCATACGGATTTTCACGAGTCAGCACATATCCTTTGTCATCCACGTCAATACCCTTGGTGGAAGACACGATTCGTGATGCTGGAGCACTGCCTACAGCCATTATAACATGGTCGGCGGGCACAATGCTTTCCTCGCCGTCAGTACGGAGCGTTATCTGTTTGAGATGTTCCGGATCAAGCGCCTCGATGTCGGTAATGGAAGTGTTCCAGAGGAATTTGACGCCCTCCGACACTGCATCGTCATACTCAGAACGCAAAGCCTTCATATGCTCGATACTGCGGTGATATACCACAGTCACCTCCCTGCTGCCCATGCGCAGGGCTGTGCGGGCGGCGTCAATCGCAGTATTGCCGCAGCCTACCACGAACACGCGGTCGCCATTGCCCACGATAACTTCGTCACGTGAAAGCAAGCCGCTTTCGTAAAGGCTGACACGTCTCAGGAAGCGTATTGCCTGACGGACTGCAGGATGATTTATGCCTGGAATATCAAGTTGTTTGGACACTCCTGTACCGGTCCCCATAAAAATGGCATCAAATCCCTGTGCGAACAGTTCGTCCACAGTGTAATTCTCTCCTATGGTGGTGTTGAGATGGAATATCACACCGAGATTCTCGATTTTCTTGATTTCCCGGCGTACCACTTCCTTTGGCAGACGATATTCAGGAATACCGAACATCAGCACCCCGCCCGGTTCAGGTTCCATCTCGAATATTTCGACTGCAAATCCCTGACGTGACAGGTCTCCGGCTATCGTCAGGCCGGCAGGACCGCTGCCGATTACCGCCACTTTACCCCTGTTCTTTTCAGGGATTGCCTCATGAGTGAGTCCTGCATCCGAATCGAAATCAGCCACGAAGCGTTCAAGCTTGCCGATGTTTATATGAGCCCCTTTCTTGTTGAGGACGCAGTTGCCTTCACACTGACGTTCGTGAGCACATACCCGTCCGCAGACTGCCGGGAGATTGCTGCGACCGTTGATAATAGCCATGGCGTTGCCGAAATTGCCTTTGGCAAGCTCTGCAATCCAGTCCGGGATGTCATTGCTGATCGGACAGCCTTTCTTGCATGAGGGGACCTTACAATGCAGACAACGCTGCGCTTCCCGGATGGCTTCCGGCAGCGTATATCCTTTACAAGTTTCTGCGAAATCTTTCATCTAAACAGTTTTTTGGTGAAGTTCAAAACCTCAGTGAAGTACAAAACCTCGGCGGACCGCAAATTACGGACTCCGCCGAGGTCGACACTTATGACAGAATATGTCAAATCCGGAGACTGTCATGCCGTCCGGAAAGGCTATTAAAGATTAGGATTGTCCTTGACCCATTCGTTGATTGGCGGAACGATGCCGAGTCCGACAATTTCGTCTCTCATCTTGCAGAGATGTGCGTAGGATGCATCGAGAGCAGCCATTTCCTCTGCGGTTCCCTCAGGAAGAGTGAAGTGAACACCGGTCGCGTCGATGGTTGTAGGCATTGCCATCATCACGTTCTTGTACTTGCCTGTGTTTACGTAAGTTCCTGCAGGAAGAGTGTAAGGAGTTCCACCCATTGCGGCCTCAATCATCTTGATTGAGCAGTATGCCGGACTCTGGAAAGAAGAGCGTCCGCGGAGTTTGATGATGGCTGAACCACCCTGGATGGTAGTCTGTTTGATTTCAGCCATTCTCTCTGCTGAAAGGCCCATTTCTGAAAGCGGTTTGCCGTTGACTTTCACCTGTGAAGCGAAAACTGCCATCTGCTCGCCGTGTCCGCCGTAAGTGTGTGCGCCTGTCACAGAACTCTGAGGTACGCCGAATTCCTTGGCGAGGTTGCTCTGGAGACGGGTGGAGTCGAGTGCTGCAAGGGAGGTAAGCTGCTCAGGCTTCAGACCGGAGTGGATGAGAGCCGTAAGGGCCGTCACATCAGCAGGGTTGAAGATTACAACGACATGCTTCACGTCCGGGCAGTACTGTTTGATGTAGTCACCGAACTGAGCTGCAATCTGGCAGTTGCCTTTGAGGAGGTCTTCCCTTGTCATGCCTTCCTTGCGTGGAGCTCCGCCTGATGAAACAATGTACTTCGCATCAGTGAAAGCGACAGCAGGATCAGTTGTCCAGGTGATGTTTGCGCCTTCGAATCCGCAGTGAAGCATTTCTTCTGCAACTCCGTGAACACCTGGCTCGAAAATGTCATAGAGGCAGATGTTTGGAGTAAGACCAAGCATAAGGGCGGTCTGGGCCATGTTTGAGCCTATCATTCCGCCGGCACCTACGATCGTAAGTTTCTCGTTTGTCAAATATTTCATAACGGTATATAATTAATTTGTCTTTTCTTTAGCGTGGCAAATTTAGTGAATTCTTAAAAAAATAACTACCTTTGCAGATGTAATTATTAGAATTATAACAGTGGAACCTCCCAGTCCGGCATTAGCTACCCAGAATCTTGCGGCGGAAAGTCTCTCCGACGACCCGCTGTCGGTCACCTTTCATATAGCAGATTGACCATCCTCTTGGAACAAGACGGATGTGTTTTGTCGTGTTTATATGGCTATGCAGCGATATGAGGTTATAAAAAGAAAAGAACAGACTTCGATATGGCACTTTATTTAAAGAAAGAACTTGAAAACGGCGCGGAAATAGCCGTGTGGCAGATTACCGAAACCGAAGAGGAGCTGAAAACGCTCAGCTCAGTCCCTTCCGACGAGATGGAGGAGATATGCCTTTGGGGGAACGAATCCCAGAGAAAGCAGAAATTCGCCGTGCGTGCGCTGATTAACGAGCTTTTCGATGAAAAGATGTATCTGGACCATCACGACAACGGCAAGCCATATCTTGAAAACTGTGCCACGAATATCAGCATCACCCACACCGAGAAATATGTGGCCGTCATTATCCATGACGAGGATGACCTCGGTATCGACATCGAGTCTTTAGACAGGGATTTTTCGGCCGTGGAACAGAAGGCCTTGTCAGAGGAGGAGATTGAAGACCTCACTGACGACAAGAAAAACGAGCAGCTTGCCATTTACTGGTGCGCCAAGGAAGCCATTTTCAAAAGAATGTCCCAGATGCGCGTGGATTTCGCCGAGCAGATTGAGGTGGAGAAGTTCCGTCCAAAGGGCGAGGGCGAGTTAGAGGCAACTTTCATCCACAAGGACGGCCACGAGGAAGAATTCGATCTCGAGTATATGGTTTTTGACCGTCATGTGCTCGTCTGGGTGGTGGGTTAAAGCCAATACAAGTTTCCGAAGCTCTTTCACAAATGCGAACCTTTCGGTCAAGCCGAATCCAATGGAGCTTGCTCCGATTGGTGAGGCGAGAGAAAGTGGCGTATGAAATACGAACCTTTTCGATAAGCCGAGAGCAGAGGGAAACGCAGTTTCACTATGCCGAGGCGAGAAAAGTGGCAATGATAAATTGAACCTTAATTAATCTAATTTAAGCACCGCCATGAACGCTGACTGAGGCACTTCCACGGTGCCTATCTAAAGGGGCGATGTAA
>CABQAB010000151.1 GCA_902461985.1 uncultured Bacteroidales bacterium
CTTCTGTCTTTCAGCATAGGCCGTTCGAGCCCCTGTAGAGCGAGCCTTCGTCCTATCTCCGCAGAAGAGGCTTTGAGATAGATGCAGATGCTGTCGCGGACAATCAGCCTGCGATTTTCTTCTACAGTCAGAGTGCCCCCTCCGAGGGAGAGCACGAGGTCCCTGCCGGAATGCTCCGCGAGAATATGTTTCAGGGCTTCTGTCTCGTATGTGCGGAACAGAGTTTCTCCACCCTTGATGAATATGGCCGGGATGGTTTCGGACTGTTCCTTTTCAACATATCTGTCCAGGTCAATGAAAGTGAATCCTAACTTTTCAGCCAGGACTTTTCCTACGCTGCTTTTTCCGCAGCCCATCATTCCTGACAGGGATACAATCATATCAGAAGATAAAATTCAGCATCTGCTTAGAACAGTGTGGGTTCGCCGTCGATGTTGAGGTTCAGGACCTCATCGTCGCTCTGCCCTCTGGTACTGCTGTCCGTCAGCCCGCTGGTGCTGTCGTTCTCTTGTCTGCTACCGTTCTCTTGCCCGGTGCTGTTGTCCATCTGCCCGGCGGCATCCTCCTGCAGCCCGTCACTTTCCGGCTTGTCTTCGTCCACGAGGTCTTCCGGCCTTGTCAAAGGCTCGATGAACCGTACGCTTTCTACATCCATGGAACTGACTTTCTTGCCTTTGGCGGCAATTCCCTTTTTGGCTATGAAGGCTTCCGCATCCACCTTTTCAGCTTCCCTGTGTGAGAATTTGCCTCCGAAAGTTATTTCGAACTGAGGATGCAGGTCTTCGCTCAGACCGACGAGGTAGGAGCCTTTGGAATCGCTTATGAAACTTACCGGCGAGTTGTCACTTACATCGAAAGAGAATCTCTTGACATAGAATGACTTGGCAGACTTGTCATAGTAAAGTGCGGTGAATGTTTTCCCGTTATCGAATTTCTCGATACGGAGAAGTTCGCCCTGATAGCGGCTGCTGAGATCGAAGCCCGTGGTGTAGTAGGTCCCGTCCGTGAACACGGCGAGAATGTGGTCGCCGCCGTTGAACTGTCCTAAGTACAGGCCTCTTTCCTCATCGTTGAGTTTCTGGATATCTGCGTCGAACCATATATCCTTGCCTCCGATAGTGGATTCACCCTTGGCCTTGAGCGTAATCTTCTGGACGGCATTCTTTCTTGCCACTACATTGCCTCTCGCGCCTCTGCCTTTGATGTCCAAGGTCGAGAAATCGTATTCGTCTATGAGTTTCTTGAGTTTCAGCTTGGCCTTGAGGAATACTTTCACTGTCTCGGCCTCGCCGTTGCCGTTCACTGTAAGCCATTGTATTACAGAGCCTGGAGTGCCCTGGGTGATGTCATATTCCTTGTCCTTCGTAATGGAGGTCATCGCGAACCTCTTGGCGTAGCTTACCGGACCTTTGCCGTCCCGGTAGATTACGTTGTAGATAGTCCTGCTGTCGCCTCTGTTGAACAGTCCGACATACTCTATATCCTTGCCCACATAGATTTTCTCATCCACCTTGCGGACCATGTATTTTCCGTTCTTGAGTATGGTGACGAATTCGGAAAGGTCTGAGCAGTCGCAGACAAATTCGGTGTTCTCGTCCTTTTTGAGTGCCGTGCCCACGAAGCCTTCAACCTTGTTCACATACAGTTTTGCGTTGTTGTTCACAACCTTTGTGGCTTCAATGCTCTCGAAACTGCTTATTTCAGTGAGTCTCGGCCACTCCTTGCCGTATTTCTTCCTGAGCGAGCGGAACCAGGAGATGGCGTACTCCGTAAGTCTGCTGAGGTTTGAATGTATATCCGCTATTTCCTTTTCAGTTGCGGCAATCTTTTCGTCCACCGCCTTGGTGTCGAACTTGGATATTTTCCTGACCGGTTTCTCAACCAAGCGCAGAATGTCCTCCATTACGATGTCACGTTTCAGCAGATGCTGGAATTCTTTCATCCGTGCGAAAATTTCCTGCAACTGGGCCTCCCATGTCACCGAGTCGTTTTCGAGAAGTTTGAAAACCTTTTCCTCGAAGAAGATTTTTTCAAGGGAAAGATAGTGCCAGTCGTCTTCAAGTTCGCCTAATTTGAGTTCGAGCTCCTGTCTGAGCAGGTCCTTGGTGTGTTCGGTGTCGTAGCGCAGTACGTCATCCACTCCGAGGAACTGAGGCTTCTTGTCCACGATGACGCAGGTGTTCGGGGATATGGAAACCTCGCAGTCGGTAAAGGCATAGAGCGCGTCTATGGTCTTGTCCGGAGACACGTCGTTCGGCAGATGAATCAGAATCTCGGCTGTCTCGGTGGTGAGATCCTCGATTTTCTTGATTTTGATTTTGCCTTTGTCCTTGGCCTTGAGAATGGAATCGATGATTATATGCGTGGTCTTGCCATAAGGGACTTCCTTGATGGCAATCGTATTCTTGTCGATTTTCTCGATTTTGGCCCTGACTTTCACGGAACCGCCGCGGCGCCCGTTGTTGTATTTCGAGCAGTCCGCATAGCCTCCGGTAGGGAAGTCCGGGTACAGCTCGAAATCTCTGCCTTCAAGTATGGCTATCGATGCGTCGATGAGTTCGTTGAAATTGTGCGGCAGAATCTTGGATGCGAGGCCGGCGGCAATGCCTTCAGTGCCCTGTGCAAGCAGCAGCGGGAATTTGACAGGCAGTTCGACAGGCTCCTGGTTCCTGCCGTCGTATGAGGTCATCCATGGAGTGATTTTCGGGTTGAACACCACTTCCTTCGCGAATTTGCTCAGACGGGCCTCGATATATCGGGGCGCGGCGTTGGAGTCGCCTGTGATAATGTTTCCCCAGTTTCCCTGGCAGTCGATGAGCAGTCCCTTCTGGCCGAGCTGGACCAGTGCACCGCCGATGGATGCGTCTCCGTGTGGGTGGTACTGCATTGCCTGTCCTATGATGTTGGCCACTTTCGTATATGCCCCGTCATCTATCCTTGACATGGCGTGAAGCACCCTCCGCTGCACAGGCTTGAGTCCGTCCACAATATGGGGCACGGCACGATAGAGGATGGTGTAGGACGCATAGTCCAGATACCATTCCTTGAACATTCCGGAAAGTTTGAAGCGACGGCTGTCATCTCCCAGCAGCTTCCCGAAGCGTCCTGTCTCCACGGCTTCTTCAGTCAGTTCCTGTTCATTGTCATCAATTTCTTCGAATCCTTCTTCCTGTGTCAAATCGTCTTTGCTCATATCCTCTGTCATTGTTTATGCGGAAACCACCACATTCCGTTGATTATATGGAAACTACCACTCGTATCCGAATCTTTTCAATTCTTTCCTGCTCTCTCTCCAGCCGTCATCCACCTTGACGAAAAGCTGGAGATATATCTTCTTCTGGAAGAAATCTTCCATCTCTATGCGTGCCTGGGTGCCCACCTTTTTCAGTGCAGAGCCTCCCTTTCCTATTATAATCCCTTTCTGGGAATCCCGCATCACATATATCACCGCACTGATTTCATATCTTTCCTCTCCCTCCTTGAACTGGTCTATGGCTACCTCGCAGCAGTATGGAATCTCCTGGGAATAGTTCAGGAATATTTTCTCCCGTATGATTTCAGAAGCGAAGAATCTCAGGCTCTTGTCAGTGAACACATCCTTGTCATACCATGGCGGGGCGACGGGAAGACTTGCGACAATGCTCCCGAATATGCTTTCGAGATTGAATCTTTCCTGTGCCGATGCCGGGAAAATCTGTGCTTTCGGGAGCTTCTCCTGCCACCAGCCCATCAGTTCCACCACTTTCTCCTGGTTGCTGATGTCGATTTTGTTGATGACCACGATTACCGGACATTCGATTCTCTGGAGTTTTTCTATCCATTCGATGTTTTTGTCCGGCTGTTCCACCGTATCGGTCACGTAGAGAATCGTGTCGGCGTCTCCGATGGCGGTCTCCACGAAATTCATCATGCTTTCCTGAAGCCTGTAACTCGGTTTGAGTATGCCCGGAGTGTCCGAATAGACAATCTGCCAGTCATCCCCGTTCACTATGCCCATGATTCTGTGGCGCGTTGTCTGCGCCTTGGCCGTGACTATTGAAAGCTTTTCGCCGACAAGCGCATTCATAAGAGTGGATTTGCCGACATTCGGGTTCCCGATGATGTTGACAAATCCTGCTCTATGTTTTCCAGAGGTTGTTCCGCTCATTGAAAATCTGTTTGAATTTTTCCACGAAACAGGACTAAACGTATGCACCCATTTTGAGTACGTTGACTTCGCCCTCGGTAAGGTATCTCCACTCTCCGCGCTTGATGCCCTTCTTGGTAAGTCCGGCAAAATAGACGCGGTCCAGGGCTTTGACGTCGTATCCGAGGGATTCGAAAATCCTTCTTACGATGCGGTTCTTGCCTGAATGGATTTCTATGCCGAGTTTGCGCTTGTCGTTTTCCTCTATGTATTCGAGTGCGTCGGCTGCCACGTCGCCGTCAGAAAGTTCCACACCTGAAAGTATCTTTTCGTAGTCTTCCTGGCTGAGGTCGCGCCCGAGTGACACCTGGTAGATTTTCTTCTTGTCGTATGAAGGGTGTGTGAGCCTTTCTGCGATTTCGCCATCGTTGGTGAACATAAGCACTCCGGTGGTGTTCTTGTCAAGTCTGCCTACCGGGAACACCCTTGAAGGGCATTTTTTCAGGAGTTCCATCACAGTCTTCTCGGCGTGCGGGTCGGAGGTGGTGGTCACGAATCCTTTCGGCTTGTTCATTACGATATAGACCTTGGCCTCACCGTGAAGTCTTTCTCCGTTGAACCTTACGTCGTCTTTGTTGACATTGACTTTGGTTCCGAGCTCAGTGACGAGTTCCCCGTTTACGGTCACGCAGCCAGCGAGTATGAAGTTGTCTGCTTCCCTGCGTGAGCATATTCCGGAATTGGCGATATATCTGTTCAGGCGCACTTCTTCTTTGACCGGGAAGCTTACGTTGTCGTTGTCGGAGAGCATTTCGTTCTCGACTGTCTTCCTCCTGTCTATCATTTTGCTGATTCCGCTTTCGTCTTCGTTGCGGAACATAGGCTTGGTGAAACGCGGACGGTTCTGGCCGAAAGATGCTTTGCCGTCTGTTCTCTTGCGGAATCCCGGTTTGCGGTCGCCGGAACTGTGCCTGTTGTAACCGCCTTCGGATGAATAAGGTCTGCGTTCTCCGCCCTGTCCGTAAGGCTTGCGCTCGCCGTCGCTGTGGAAAGATCTGCGTTCGCTATCCTGGCGGTAAGGTTTTCTTTCACCATCCTGACGGTAAGGTCTCCTCTCGCCGCTCTGGCCGTATGGCCTGCGCTCTCCGTCGCTGTGGAATGATCTGCGCTCACCATCCTGGCTGTAAGGTCTCCGCTCTCCGTTCTGGCCGTAAGACCTGCGTTCTCCGTTGCTGTGGAACGATGGCCTGCGTCCGCCGTT
>CABQAB010000152.1 GCA_902461985.1 uncultured Bacteroidales bacterium
AGTCCACGGTTCACAACTACGGAGAACTGGTTCGCGCCGGCAGTGCCGTCCACATAACAAGGGCTCTTGGCCAAATCAGCGGCAGATTTCACTTTCTCGCCGTTCCAGTATGCCAAAGGCAGTTTCGCGCCGTAATTGGTTGAGCCGTAAGCCTGCCAGAGATGCTCGATGAAGGCATTTGACGCATCTTTTCCATTAAGCATTCCGCTTTCCAGTTCAGATCCGTCCTCACGCACTCCGGAGATGTTGAAATAGCAGAAATCGCGTCTGAAATCCAGATAGAAATTCGCAAGGTCCGCTCCAGTGACAAGAGGCACAGCAGAACGGCCTCCCTGTTTCGGATTCACACGGAGCACGAAAGGACTGTACTGCACCGTAGTTCCGTTCAGTTCCCCGGAGAAATCCACAAACACCGGCATAGTGACCGAGAAACTGTTTTCACTGTCTTCAGGGTCCTGGGTCTTTGCAGTGATGAATACGATTCCCAGGGCCTGAGACGCAAAACCGTTTTCGACAAAAGTAATCACGCCTGTTCCCGCATCCACAGTCGTACCCGAAAGCTGGCGTTTTACGGAACGGCTGTATGTGGCTGTGATTCCGCTCTGGAGGTCGGTATACCTGATTTCAGGGCTCAAGGACACGAGTTCTTCAGCAGAAGTGACCCTGAACTGGCTCACTCCGGCGGTTGCACTCTCGGAAAGACCAAGGTTGTTGCCGTAGGAGAAATAAGTGAAGAAATAAGGATTCGGCGAAATGGTAAGTCTGAACTCCGCAGTCCTCGTGTCAGCCTCCTTGCCGTTGAGCGCGGTAATTGAAACGGTATACTCACCTGCCGGCAGCGCGTTGTATTTTTCAGCGGAGACCTCACCGGTCTCAGCATTGAGCTTGAGATAGCGGACATATTCCGCATCAGGGTCGGTGAACTCGAAATTGAGAGCGCCGCTAAGTCCGTCGTCCGGCTTCACGGACCAGGCCAAAGCGCGTTTCCTCGTGACGTCGGAGTATGAAAAGCCCTCGATAGGGTCAATGAAATCCACGACAGTAATCGTGTAGGCGTTCCTGAAACCTACCGGTTCCTCGGTAAAGTCATTCTTGGCGTACACATCTATATTATATATGCTGCCGCTGGTCAGGCCATGGCCCTCGGCTATGGAAATCACACCTGTCTCCGGGTCGATTGCAATCTTGTCTGTCTGAGGATTGACTGACATCGAATACTCCAGTCCGTCGGTAGAACCGTTCAGCACCGGCACCGCAGACTTGAACGAAGTCCTGTAGCCGTCTTTCTCCTCCTCTATGCGTCCGCTTGCAGGAGAATAGGTGATGCCCGCAGGAGACGAAACTATGCGGACCGAAACAGCATCGGCAAACATTCCCACGGAACTGTCGTTAGAATATGAACGGGTCGAAAGCTTGAGGTCGAGGCTGTAGTAGCCGACCTCGAAAGGTCCTCCTTTGACCGCTGAAACCACACCTTCAGAAGAAACAGTGAACAAAGGCTTGATGATATTGTCCACTATGACTCCGTCTTTCCTGACATTCGCTATGGAGTAAGTCTCAATCCTGATATGCTCGCCTTCGGTAAGCACCTGTGCGGTAGGCAGGTCCTTGCCTCTGTCTTCGCCAAGATCGGCAATGTCGAGCACAAGCTGCTCAGGATCCATGTATATTCCCTCCGGAATGCCGTTGACGAACGAAACTCTCACCTTGTCCGGATAGAGAAGCGTCTGTCCGTCAACCGAACATGAAATGGAAACGGAATACTCGCCGGGGGTAGTGTTGCCCGCGCCTGCGATGACCAGCACACCGGTAGCCGGATTGATGCTGAATTCAGGCCCCACATAGACAGAGCCGTCATAGGTAACCTTGGTGATGGCGAATTCTGAAGGGGTCCCGCCGACCCAGCTCGGACGCAGGTTCACGGTGATGTTCTGCGCAATCTCCACCACGTCAGAGTAGTATAATCTGAAACCGCCCTCGTCAAGCTTTTCCTTGCTGCAGGAAACGGCAGCAAGGATGCCCACGCAAAGGAGAAGGTCTCTCAACTTATTTGATGACATATATGATTTGTTTTTGTGATTACAAAGAATAGGAAAGGTAATAATTGGTGCCGTCTATGCAGACCCTCACCGCAGAACCCTCCGGATGAAGGGCTGAGACTCCGTCCGCATTGTCCGTGAATTCCGCAGTGACAGTACCGTGAGAAGTACCGAAAGGAAGCAGTACGGTGACGAAACGCGCAGATTTGCTTTCAGGCTTGGTAACTGACAGCCTGTAGCCGGCACGCTGACCGCTCACCTGGTCAAGCTGGTTGGAATAGTCAGTCTTCACAGCTGCAAAAGTCAGATTGTCCTCCGACTCGGCGAAAGTCTTGACATAAAGGTTGTTGCCGTCCGAAAATGCAGTGTAAGCCGCCTTTTCCTCTTCCGGGCATACAGTAGGTTCCTTTTCTGAGGAAAGCAGGTGGATATTGAACGTGACGTTGCTCTGGGCACCGCCGTAGACATCATCCACGACCACGAGGAATTCCCCGTCCACCACGAAATAAGCCCTCCGGTGGTTGATTTCATCCTTGATTCTGTGCGAAATAACCACGAGCTGGTTGTTGGCGTCGCTCTCGCATTTCAGCAGTTCCACATCCTGCTGGCCTGAAGGGTAATTATCAGTACCGAGAGTTATGGTGTTGTGGTTTGCGGCCGCAGCATAACGGCGCCTGTCCGAATTGGTGCTGTAAGTGTAGACGCCGGCGTCAGGCAGGAAGTTGCGGCCGTTATGCCAGAAGGAGAATGTGCCGTTATCGTTCTGGCAGTGCCATGCTCCGGCCCCGTTGTCGTATGCGTTCGCATTGTTCTTCACAACCACCATGGACGAATTCTTCTGCCATCCTGTCCTTATCATATAATAGCCTGCGACAGGATATGAAGCAATCAGCGACTCAGGAGCGGCACCCGAAGCCCCTTCGGTAGCCTGCCACTTGAAATAAGCGTTCTCCGGAAAAGCTGCGGAATAGTTCCTGAAGTTTCTAAGAAGCACACTCTTGCTGTATGAGGCAGAGCGGGTGTCATTCCAGTTGTCTATGCTGTAGTCCGGATAAGTTATGTCAGCCACGAAAGTCATTGCAGATTCGAGCTTGGCAAGGAAATCTTCACCCAAAAGTTCCGTACAGCCGTTAACTCTGACCAACTTGTTGATTTCCAAGAAATCAGAAATGGCGGCGATATGGTAGCTCGGATCAAGTTCGGCGAGGACTCCGTCTTCAAGGAACTGCGCATCAAGGTTCTCCTTCAATTTCTCGCAGCCTTCGCGGGCCCATTCTGGCGCATTGCGGAACTCGGGCATGAGTATTCCTGCCGTGGCCACAGCCTGAGCCTGGGTTATGAGAATGTTGGAGGTAGGATAATAATTGTTCCTCATCAGCTCGACCTGATGCGCGAACATCGTAAGAAAGCGGCACAGCCATTCAGGCGAGAAATTGTCCGAATGGACATAGTAATTGAAGATGTTTATCTGCGAAAGCACCCTCTCAGCAACCTGGAGGCCCTTCCACTGATAGTCCACATCGTTCTCGGCCCCTCCCGGTTCAGGATACTTCATATCCTCACCCGGAAATTCATAGGTATTGAGCCATGACTGGTAGACAGTCTTCCAGTTTGCGAAATAATCCTCGTTGCGAGTGACCCTGTAGGCTTTCGCCTGGGCCTCCATCCACTGGTGACGGTGTTTCTGATAACGGAACTCCTGGTCGGTCACACCATCGGGAACATACTCCCAGTTGATGATGCCGTCCACGGAGCCGTCGTCTTTTTTTGCAGCAAAGGAGTAATAAGTGTCCTGGCTGCCGTTCTCACCCTTTACCTCGGAGAAATTCCTGACATAGAAACGGTAGCCGTTGACTGCAAGAGCCTGGTCTGCCATATTCATTTCAGTTGCAGTGCAGGTCGGAGCAATCAGGTCCACATACGGGTTGGTGACATTGGTACGGTTGCGATAATAATCCAAAAGAGCCGCAGCCGCAAGCCCCGGTTCATCCTGCCCGTAGTACTGTCTGACTTTTTCCAGACCGGGATAATCGAGATTGAGCATCTCGAACAAAGACGTTTCTATTCCTTCCGAAGGAATTTCGACAGGCGGAAGTTCCCTGTCAATATCGCCGGTCACGGGAGCATAATCGTTCAACTCCGCACAGGCGGACGAAAAAACGAGCAGTAAGGCCAGACTGACAAAACGATTGGTATAAGACATAGTTTGTGTTATTTATTCTGCATGCAAATTTAGCCCATGCACGCACGATGGCGATTAGGCTGTGTACAGATGTCTTGAAAACTTGTACTCAGGGCAGCGTTTTTGTCTATAAAAGGATTGATTTTGTTCAATAAATCAGAACAAAAGGTAAGATTTAGACATTTTTAACATAATTACACACAAAATTGACAGAAAGAAAACAAAGACGAATTATTTCAAAAAATATCTCATATCCGGCGTCCCGCCATACCCGTACCTTTGCAAAAGTCAGGCTGACCACACTGGCGGCCGTGAAACATAGATGAAACATAAACATTAAAACTGAGGATATGAAAATCAACACAGCAAGAAAGGCATCAAACTATGCCCCCCCCACTTTGGAAAGCATGGAATTGCTTGAAAGTGAGTCTGTAATGTTGTCCGGGTTCACGGAAACATACGACATTTACAAAGACGAGTCAACAGGCAACAACTACATGGAATGGTAAGGAGGCATGTTATGAAAAAGATCAATTTCGCACTTGCAGCTTTAGCCGTTGCTTCAATGGCCTGCACAAAGGAAATCGTACCTGAAAAGAATAATGACAACGGAAACGGAGAAACGGTAAAGTTCGTTCCTTTCGAATTCTATGCCGAGGCGGGAGGAAACAGTAAGACTGAATTAGGGGAAAACGGCACCGTCAAATGGCTCAAGGACGACAATATTTCATTGTTCACAGAGAGCGGGGCTAATCTGAAATTCACCACAGCCAACGGAGACGGATGGTTTACTGGTGAGATACCTGAAGGGACCACGGAACTGTATGCACTATATAATTACCGTACAGGTTCGTCTTTCAATACGACAGACAAATACCTGCAGAGCAAACTCTTCCCTTCACAGACGGCAAAAGCGGGAAGTTTCGCAGACAACACTGCGGTGATGACGGGAAAAGTCGACATGGAAAACAAAAGGGTGGAACTCAGGAATATGTCCTCACATATCCGTTTCACTTTGGATTGGGGTACCGCC
>CABQAB010000153.1 GCA_902461985.1 uncultured Bacteroidales bacterium
AGTTTTCCCTCTGCTCTCGGCTTATCGAAAAGGGTCCTGATTGCAGAATATCAAAACAGGCTGACCGGAATTGATCCCGTCAGCCTGTTTTTGTATAGGACTGTATGCCGCTTATTTGCCCTGGCGGAAGCGTTCCGCCTGTTCGCGGATGAGGGCTTCGTCATCGAAATAATTGATTTTCATCGCCTCGCGCACCTCGTGAAGGGTCTTTGCCGCCACTTTGCGGGCCTTTTCGCTGCCCTCTTTCAGAATGTCATAGACAGCAGGTATATTCTGCTCCCATTCTGCTCTCCTCTTCCTCATCGGTTCGAGGGTCTCCTCTATCACGGCAAGCAGGAACCTCTTGACCTTCACGTCCCCGAGCCCGCCTCTGCGGTAATGATCCTTCAATGCGTCAAGATTCTCATACTCAGGAAGATACTTCGCAAAATGCTCCGGACGGCAGAACGCGTCTAAATATGTAAACACAGTGTTGCCTTCGACCTTGCCCGGATCTTCAACCCTTATGTGGCCAGGGTCAGTGTACATGCCCATCACTTTCTTCTTCACGACGTCTGACGGATCCGAAAGATAGATGCAGTTGCCGAGGGACTTGCTCATCTTCGCCTTGCCGTCAGTGCCCGGCAGCCTCATGCAGGCCGTATTCTCGGGAAGCAGGGTCATAGGTTCGACCAGCACGTCAGTATTGTACGTTCCGTTGAACTTGCGGACAATCTCGCGGCACTGTTCCAGCATCGGCTCCTGGTCATCGCCCACAGGAACGGTCGTAGCCTTGAAAGCAGTGATGTCCGCTGCCTGGCTCACAGGATAGGTGAAAAAGCCCGCAGGAATGCTTCCTCCCTCGAATTTACGCATCTCGATTTCGCTCTTCACCGTCGGATTCCTCTGCAATCTTGCAATCGTCACTAAATTCATGTAGTAGAAAGTGAGTTCGCAAAGCTCCGGAATCATCGACTGGATGAAAATCGTGGACTTGGCCGGGTCAAGTCCAGCGGCGAGATAGTCCAAAGCCACCTCAACCACATTCTGCCGAACCTTCTCCGGATTATCAGCGTTATCCGTAAGTGCCTGGGCGTCAGCGATAAATACAAACATGTCGTCATAATCGCCCTGATTCTGAAGTTCCACTCTCCTTTTGAGTGAACCCACATAATGTCCGATATGAAGCCTGCCGGTAGGACGGTCGCCGGTCAATATTACTTTACCCATATTCTGCTATAAGATAATTGTTTCTCTTTTCAACCCCGGCCGCAGCACATGAATTGGCTCACAGACGCCGGCAAAAGTTCCGCAAGTTACGAAATATTTTCTAACTTTGCAGGTTGCATGATATATAATCGACCGCATAGCTTGTGATATGAGCAGACTTTTTATAAAACTTTATATCTATTTGGGCAGACACAAATGGCTGAGATGGTTTCTTATGCTGGCATCAGCGGCTGTTTTCGCTTTTTACGGACTCAAACTGGAGTACAAGGAGAATATTCTGGAATTATTGCCCCAGACCGGGAATGTCGAGGAGTTCAAGCCTGTGTTCGGCAATCTTAAAGTCAAAGACAAAGTTTTCATCCAGGTAGTGCCTAAAGGATTTACAGTCAATGATGTAGGTAAAGAACAGACGGTCGGGACGGAGGACTTGTGCAGTTATTGCAACGAATTCGTGGACTCTCTCCTTTCCCGCGACAACGGCCGCTACATATCAGATGTGCTCTACGAAATAGACGAGGATATGCTCATGTCGGCCGCCGATTATGTCTCAATGGTACTGCCGACTTTCATTGACACGGCATGGTATGAGGAAATCGACAGCCTGCTCACCCCGGAACGCCTCTCCGCGCAGATGGAGAAAAATGCAGAAATGCTCGATGCTGACGAAGACGGCAACCTTTCGATGATTGTCAGCTATGACCCCGCCGGTTTCAGGAATCTTGTCATGGGCAAACTTTCAGGTTCGGTCAGAGGCTTTTCCCTCAACAACATGCACTTCGTGTCCAATGACGGGAACGTAGTCACAGCCTTCCTCTCCCCTGCTTTCGATTATATGAATTCTGATGCCGCCGCGGAATTCGCCGATTTCGCGGAGAAAGTCATTGCAGACTTCACCAGAACCCACCCGGAAGTGGATGTCTACCTGCACGGCTCCCCTATCATGAGCGCGAACAATTCACGCCGCATCAAAGCCGACCTGGCTCTTACGGTGGGCGTCTCCCTGCTTCTGATATGCCTTCTCATAGCCTTTTTCTTCAAAAACAAATCCTCGCTTCCGCTTCTGCTTGCTCCCGTTGCGTACGGAGTATTGGCAGCAATGGCAGCGATGTACTGGATCAAAGGCAGCATGTCTCTGTTAGCCTTGGGCATAGGAGCAATAATCATGGGAGTCGCATTGAGTTATTGCCTCCATGTGATGACTCACTACAAATATGTCAGCAACCCTCTCAAGGTGCTTGCAGATGAAGCCGAGCCGGTACTGTTAGGCTGTCTTACCACCATCGGGGCATTTGCCGGGCTGCTTTTCACCAGCAGCGAACTTCTCAGGGACTTCGGACTGTTCGCATCTTTTTCGATGATAGGCACGACTGTCTTCTCCCTTGTTTTCCTGCCTCATTTCTTCTCTCCGGAAAAGAACCGCAAGTCAGAAAAGGCATTCGCGTTTTTCGAGAAAGTCAATGAGCTGCCACTGGACAGGAATCCATGGGTACTCGCAACAATCGGTGCAATCTCGGTTGCCTGTCTCTTCCTCCCTGCCCCGGATTTCGACAGCAACCTGAAGAATCTCAATTACATGAAACCGAATGTGAAGGCGTCAGTGGATCTCTTCAACAAAGAGAACAACGGAGGTCTGTCTTCACAATACTACGCGGCATCGGCATCCACCCTCGACTCCGCCTTTACCTGCTGCAAAGCCCTCAGCCGGGAACTGGATTCATTGGAGAAAGCTGGAATCGTCAAAGGCCACACCCGGGTAACCGACATTTTCGTCCCGGAAAGCATACAGGAGGAGCGGATAGACCGCTGGACAGAATACTGGAACGAGACTGTCGGCGGGAAAAACCGCAAAGACGAAGTCTGGGACAGAGTTGTATACACTGCCGGAGAGCACGGACTTGACGGGGATATGTTCCGTCCATTCAAAAATGTCTGCGAAGCAGAATATGAAACCGGCTCCCTTTACGAGAGCGAAATTTTCCCTGAAAACGTCACGTCCAACTTCATCGAGGAGACCTCTGGAGGGACTTTCCTGGTCTTCACTTCCGCCCTCATGCCAGAAGACAGGAAAACGGAGGTGAACGAAGCTGTAAGTTCAGTCCCGGGGGCGCTGGTCGTAGATCCATTCTTCTACACCGGCAATATGGTTGAAATCATCCACGGGGATTTCAACACCATTCTGTGGATATCCATGGCTTTCGTGTTCATAGTGCTTCTGCTGTCCTTCAGAAGCCTGTCCGTGAGCATAATAGCCTTCCTGCCTATGACCCTGAGCTGGTACATCGTCCAGGGCATAATGTGGATTTTCGGACTCAGATTCAACCTCATAAACATAGTCATATCTTCGTTTATATTCGGAATTGGAGTTGACTACAGCATATTCGTCATGAAAGGGTTGCTTTCTTCCGCTTCAGGAAGGGACAAGTCCATGCTCAACCATCACAAGACGGCAATCGGGCTCTCGGCTACAGTATTGATTGTGGTAACAGGTTCCCTTCTTTTTGCCAGCCACCCGGCCATACAGTCAATCGGCATAAGTTCTGTAATAGGAATGTCCGCTTCGATTCTGCTGTCCTATTCAATCGAGCCGTTCCTCTTCAGGATGATGATGAAGATTCCGTATTACAGACGAAGATTCGGAGAAAAAGTGTCAGATCAAGAAAATTAAAAATATGTGTAAGAAGAGAATATATCCGGCAATATTGGCCATTTCGCTTATGTCTGTTTTCAGCCTTGCCGCCCAGGTCAAAGGGATTGAGGCGTCTTTCGTACAGACCGGCACAGTGAACGGCAAGGTTGTCAGCGGCGAAGGGACCATCTATTATGCAGGCCCGACATCGCTTGCACTGCGCTATTCGACTCCGGAGGGAGAAGCTTTCGTCATAGACAATGATGAAATCTACGTTGCCAAAGGCGGAAAAGAACGGTTTTTCAACGCCCAGAAAAACGCACCCATGCGCACTCTCAGCAAGACCCTGATGAACTGCATAGAAGGGAATATCGATGCCGTCGCCGCAGACAATGATGCCGACATCATCACCTCTGACGGCAGCAAGACCCGCAAAGTCACCGTAAAAGCAAGGAAAAGGTCAGCCAGAGGCTATGAAGTCATTGAACTCCGCTACCGCAAATCCGACGGGATGGTTGAATATATCAAATTAGTCGAATTCAACGGCAATGTCAACGAGTATATTGTCGGAATCAGCAAAAAGAACGTGAATCTTCCGGCGGACGCTTTCGGGATTCCGGAGAAGAAGAAGAAAAATGGAAAATCTTGACCTCTATCTTGAAATTCTCTCCATCGATTCATCGTCTTCCAGAGAATTCACCCTCTCAAAATTCTTGGCCGAACGTTTTCTGACAGGAAAGAACCGCTTGGACAGATTCCCTGTGGGAGTTACCGCCGAAAACCCCGAGGGGGACGGCACGGAGAACCTGCTGTTCAGTTGGGGAACACCCAAAGTCGTGTTCTGCACCCATATAGACACTGTCCCTCCCTATTTTCCTCCGGCACTGGAAGTAGTTCCCGGCAAGACCGGAACTGACGAACTCATTGTAAGAGGACGCGGGACCTGCGACGCCAAAGGGCAGATCATATCCCTGTTCAACGCATGTGTGGAACTGGAAAGAAAGGGCAGGACCGACTTCGGACTGCTTCTGCTTGCGGGAGAGGAAACCGGCTCGCTCGGAGCTAAAGACTTCGCTGGGACCGATTTCAAGGCAGACTGCGTAATCGTGGGCGAACCGACCGGAAACAAAATGGTGTCCACCTGCAAGGGAACGAAGGCGTTTGAATTGAATTTCAGCGGAGAAAGTTGCCATTCAGGCTATCCGGAGCACGGAATTTCAGCAATCGACCTCTTTGTAGACTTCGTGGACAGACTCAGAGACTTCGATTTCCCCGAGGACGAACTTTTAGGCAAGACAACCTGGAATATAGGCAGACTTTCCTCCGCCAATCCTCAGAACATACTCAGCCCCTCGCTCAGTTGCAG
>CABQAB010000154.1 GCA_902461985.1 uncultured Bacteroidales bacterium
ATGACGCGACCAACAAAATCTGGAAAGACAAGACCCATTACCCGATAGGCGACCTGAAACCTGAACGCACGCTCACTTATGAAGTGGGTCTTGAGGCCCGTCTGTGGCAGGATCTGAGCATCAACCTGTCATGGTACATGGCCGACACCTACAACCAGACTTTCGACCCGCAGCTCCCGCCGTCTTCAGGCTACACCACCATCTACCTCCAGACCGGTGCAGTGAGAAACACCGGCGTAGAGGCTTCTCTCGGCTACAACCACAGCTGGGCGGGCTTCACATGGGACAGCAACTTCACGTTCAGCTGGAACAGGAACGAAATCATGGAACTTGCGGACAATGCCGTAAACCCGATTACAGGTGAGGCTCTGGATATAGACAGGCTCGAAATCAAGGCTCTCGGCAAGGCGAAATATGTCCTGAAAAAAGGCGGCACCCTTGGAGACCTCTACACCTCTTCGGGTTTGAAGCACAATGAAAAAGGCTATATAGACATCGATGACGCCGGACAGGTGAGCGTCGTGGATTCGGGAAATGACATTTTACTCGGCAGCGTATTTCCGGAATACAACCTTGCATGGCGCAACGACTTCTCCTACAAGGGGCTGCACCTCGGACTCCTTTTCAGCGGACGCATAGGAGGCATCTGCTACTCGGCCACTCAGGCCAATCTCGACTTCTACGGAGTGTCTGAAGCCTCTGCGGCGGCAAGGGATGCCGGGGGAGTGCCCGTGAACGGCAGGGTAATGGTGGACGCCCAGAAATGGTATCAGACCATAGGCTCCCAGAGCGGCCTGCCTCAATACTATACCTACGATGCCACCAACTTCCGCCTTCAGGAACTCTCCATAGGCTACACGCTTCCGAAAAAATGGTTCAGGGACAAATGCGCCCTCACTATATCTGCAGTCGGACATAACCTCTGGATGATATACTGCAAGGCCCCGTTCGACCCGGAAGCAGTCGCCTCCACCGGCAACAACTACCAGGGAATAGACTATTTCATGATGCCGTCCCTGCGCAGCATGGGTATCAACCTCAAACTTGATTTCTAAAAAGGTATGATTATGAAATATAATATATA
This sequence comes from uncultured Bacteroidales bacterium, assembly GCA_902461985.1. Classification (GTDB taxonomy): domain Bacteria; phylum Bacteroidota; class Bacteroidia; order Bacteroidales; family UBA932; genus Cryptobacteroides. The sequence continues at coordinate 1,085 of CABQAB010000154.1, forward strand.
TGTCATTTCAACGGCATTCCTCCTCGCATCCTGCACCGGCCGCTTTGAGTATCTCAATACCAATCCCAACCAGGTGAGATATGACCAGATGCAGGCGAACAACTACATGACAGGCACCAAGGTAGTGTCCCTGCAAAGCCTTGTGGTGCCTGTGCAGGAGCATCAGTACCAGTTCCAGGAAAGCCTCATGGGATGCCCTTTCGCCGGATATATGGGTTCGACCGTGGACACATGGCAGGCACGCTGGGAGACCTACAATCCGAGCGGAGACTGGAGACGCACCACATTCACCGACATCATGACCAACTTCTATGCTCCGTACAGGGGGATTCTCGGCGGCACTGACGATGAGGTGGCGATTGCATTTGCAAACCTGTTCAGGGTGGCGGTAATGCAGAGGCTGACGGACTCATACGGACCTATCCCTTACGGCGACGTTCTCAAGACCGAGAAAGTGACCGTGAAATATGACTCCCAGGAGCAGGTGTACGGCGAAATGTTCGAAGAATTAGACGCGGCAATCGAAGCGTTCTCCAGGAATCTTTCCCTGCCGGCTTCCTCGTGGGCGAAATACGACAGAGTCTATTACGGAAACATCTCCCAGTGGCTCAGATATGCCAACTCCCTGAAACTCAGGATGGCTATGCGCGTGAGCTATGCAGCCCCGGAACTGGCGCAGGAAAAGGCCTCCGAAGCGGCGGCTTCCGGCAGTCTGATTCTTGTGAATGCGGACAATGCCTATATCCACCCGGCGGAAAACAAACTCGCCCTCATCTATAACGACTGGAGCGACCACCGCGCCGCCGCCGACATCATCTGCTACATGAACGGTTACAAAGATCCCCGTCTTGAAAAGATGTTCATCAAAAATCACCCGGAGGCGGCAGATGAAGCCGGCCGCAAATATGCCGGCCTGCGCATAGGTTCGACAGTGTCCAAAAAGTCCGAATTCGTCGAGAACTATTCAAACATGGCGGTAACGGCCTCCGACCCTATCCTCTGGATGAACGCGGCAGAAGTCAACTTCCTTCTCGCCGAGTACGAACTCCGCTTCACTAAGGACAACGCCAAGGCACAGGAATACTATGAACAAGGTATAAAACTGTCATTTGAAGAGCGCGGGGCGGCCGGTGCCCAGGAATACATCGCCAATGGCACGGACACTCCGGAACTCTACATCGATCCGCTCGGAACATACAGTGCGGAGAAGAAAATGAGTGAATGTAAAGTGGCGTGGAATACGGCTTCCGACGAAGAGGGGCATCTCGAACAGATAATCACCCAGAAATGGATTGCCATTTTCCCTCTCGGCAACGAAGCGTGGGCGGAATACCGCCGTACAGGTTATCCAAGGCTGCTTCCGTCCCCGTCCAATCTCGGTCCGTACAGCATTGACCTTGACCGTCATGCCCGCAGGCTCGTATATCCTGTGGAGGAATACACATCCAACGGGAGCAACCTCGATGAGGCGGTTTCAATACTCGGAAGCGAATCTGTATCCGGCAGCGGCGACTCCATGTCTACACGTCTCTGGTGGGATGTCAAACCTTATTAAACTTGAAGAAAATGAAATACAGCAGATTTATATTACTTTCCCTGATGGCCATCATTTCGCTTGCCAGTTGTTCCAAATGGAACAAGACCGAGTCTGTGGACACGGACACTACCCATCCGTGGGAACGTGACCCACAGCTGTGGGAAGAATACAAGGCGGACCTGCGTGCATACAAGCAGCGCAGCCACAATCTTGTGTATGTCCGTTTCGACAATGCTGCCGAAAACCCCGGCAGTGAAAAGAACTTCATGCGCTGCCTTCCCGATTCGCTCGACTATGTGTCCATGACCAATGCCGGGAACTTCTCCGTCTATGATGCCGAAGACATGGAATGGATGCACAGCGTCGGCACAAAAGTCCTCTACCAGCTTGATTTGTCACAGGCGGCAGACATCGAAAAGGCGGTTTCCACAGTAAAGGAGAATGGTCTTGACGGATTCGCGCTCTCCGGAATCACTATGGCCAACACCGGCAAGGCGGCAGAAACTCTGTCAAGACTTTCAGGCAAAGGGATGATTGCGTACGAAGGCAATCCTGCACTGATTCAGGATGAAGACATTGACAAAATCGCTCTTTTCGTCCTTTCCTCGGAGGCAGTGGAGAACTCATACGATCTCAACAATCTGATACAGGATGCGGTGGACCATGGAGTGCCAAGAGACAGAATCCTGCTCGCAGTTTCCATGAACGGCAGCTGGTACGACAGTTCCAATGCTGAACAGCCTGTCGTCCCGTCAATGGCAGACAACGTCATTACGTTCGGCCCTCTTGCCGGACTCGCTCTCTACGACATCATGTCCGACTACTTCCACTACGAGGGCAACTGGCTCACACTAAGACAGACAATTTCAAGACTCAATCTATAATAAAATGAAACACAGATATATAATATCGGCACTGATGCTCATGTCAGCTGTCTCCTGCAACCGCTTTGCCGTCGAAGACCATGTCTTTGAGAACTCGGCCTATCTCGATGTCAGCGCGTTTGACCGCATTCAGCCGGCAACATTCAGCAACACCATACAGACAGCGACAAAAGAACTGTCAGTGACGCTCGCCTATCCTGCGGACAAAGACATAACGGCTACAGTGTCAGTGGACGAAAGCCTTGTGCCCGAATACAACAGCCGCTACGGAACCGACTATCAGATGCTCCCGGCGCAATACATTGACTTCGGGGGCACAACGGTGACAATTGAAGCCGGCAAAGTCAATTCCGACAAGATTGCCATCGGTTTCAAGAACTTGATGGGTGAAGGTGAAAATCAGGAGGGCGCGATGGAAATCGACAGGACCTGGCTCCTCCCTGTCAGCCTCGCCTCCGATGACATAGACGTCATGAAGAGCTCGGCCACAGCCTACTATCTCGTCAAGCGTTCCTCGGCAATCACCGTCGCAGTCCAGCTCACCGACGACTTCCTCTGTTTCCCACGTCTTGACGACCCTGAGGAGACAGAGTTGAAAGCCGTATACAACGACATCACCGCCGTCACCTACGAAGCCCTTGTCTACATTGACAAATACGACACTGAAAACGTCGAAATCTCAACCATCATGGGTGTGGAGCAATACCTGCTCCTCCGTATCGGTGATGCGAAATTCGAGCGTCAGCAGCTCCAGTTCGACGGCAGCGGAAACGGCACCCAGTTCGGCAAGGTTCCGTCCAAGTCCGATGCTGCGAAGAAACTCTCCACGGGACAATGGTATCATGTGGCAGCCACATACGACCAGACGACCCGCATAGCACGCATCTATCTCAACGGCAGACTGCTTGACGAAGCCAAGGATGTCGGCGTCACAGGTTCAAGCGAAGAGAACCGCATCAGGCTCGCACCGCGTACTACGGTGAACGGCCAGGCTGGAGAAGGCTACTGCTTCCTCATCGGCAATTCCTACAACCGCAACCGTCCTCTTCAGGGCAAGATAGCCGAAGCGAGGGTGTGGCGGACCGCCCGCACCCAGCAGGAAATTTGGGACAATATGTACCGCATTGCAGAGCCGGAAAAACAGGAGGACCTTATCGGCTACTGGAAATGCAACGACGGCAAGGGTGATACCGTCACAGACTACTCCCGTTATAAGAACCACGCCAAGTTCGGAGCAAAAGAGCAGTGGCAGATTACCACCGGAGTGGCTATGAACCCGAAAGAGCCGGCATGGGCCGTCGGTATCGAAATCCCTGAGATTAACAAATAGGAGAATAGCGTATGAAAACAATAAAACCAACTGTCATTTCGAAACCTGCGGTTTCGCAATGCCGGCCTCGCCTCACCAATTCGAGCAAGCTCGATTGGATTCGGCTCGTTGTCATTTCGACCAAAGCACGAAGTGCGAAGTGGAGAAATCTCTTTCCCGCAGCAGTCACAGCACTCTGCCTTGCGGCAGCCTGCACAGACACCGACATCATGGACGGCAGATGGGGAGTAAATCCTCACGACAACGAGCTCCACACATCCCTCTGCGCCGAAAAGACGGCCGGGCTGCCCGACTGAAGACCGTCG
>CABQAB010000155.1 GCA_902461985.1 uncultured Bacteroidales bacterium
CGAGGCGGCGGCATATCTTGCCGAAACCCTGCGCTCCTACGGAGTGGAAATGCTCGATCTGCCCAACGGCAACGCTTTCGGCGTGAACGGAGGCGCCGACACTCTCAGGTCATGCAATGTCGTCGGCTTCATACAGGGCAGCGACGTGAATCTCATGGACCGATATATAGTGATAGGTGCGAGAATGGACAACCGGGGGGCTGACACTTACGAGGTTGACGGAAGGGCTGTGGACAGAATCTACAACGGGGCGAACGGAAATGCTTCCGGAATGGCCATGCTGCTTGAACTTGCGCGTCTGCTCGCGACCAATTCGGTCGCCCTCGGACGCTCTGTCATCCTGGTCGGATTCGGGGCGTCAGCCAACACCTATGCAGGAGCGTGGTATTTCCTGAACCGGGCCTTCAGCGACGTCGGCAATATAGATGCCATGATAAATCTGGACTGTGTGGGATGCGGCAACAACGGATTCTATGCCTATACGGCTTCCAATGCTGACCTGAACTCGATTATCCGCAGTCTTGAGGGGGAACTTCTGCCTGTGAGGCCCGAACTCGTCTCCTACGAGATATATCCTTCCGACCACCGTGCCTTTTACGCCAAGGAAATCCCTTCCGTAAGTTTCTCGACAGGCAAATTCCCGGAATACGGAACAGAGCGTGATACGGAAAGCATCATCGACTACCCCTCAATGGAAAGGGAGCTGGAATATCTCTATGCCTTTACTCTCGCCCTCGCCCGCACGCGTACGGCACCGCTTTTCCATAACAAGGTGCAGTCCGAGGGCTCTCTGCGCATGGATTCAGAGGTCGTGCCTTATTACGAATGTGACGTGCCCCCAATGTTCCTGAACAGCAGCGATCCGCGTCAGTTCCTGAAAAGATGGGTGTATGCCTATCTGAAATATCCGGAAACTGCGGTCAGAAACGGCATACAGGGTACAGTGTATGTGGAGTTTGTCATAGACAACAGCGGCAGGGTTACCAATGCCAGGGTCACCCGCTCTGTCAGCGAGGAACTGGATGCTGAAGCGATCAAGGTCATATCCGCCTCTCCGAAATGGAAACCTGCGAAAATCAAGGGAAAGAAAGTGGCATGCTCGATGACCCTTCCGATTGAATTCAGACTGGAAAAATCCCGCAAGGGAAGTTTCGGCATAAACAACATCATAGTGAAAAAATAGCATTAAGGAAAACAGAATATGAACACAGATTACGATTTCAGGGCAATAGAAAAGAAATGGCAGTCATATTGGGCTGAACACGATACTTTCCGCAGCAAGGAGGATCCTTCCAGACCGAAATACTATGTGCTTGACATGTTTCCTTACCCTTCCGGGGCAGGTCTTCATGTCGGACATCCTCTCGGCTACATCGCCAGCGACATTTACAGCCGTTACAAAAGACTGAAAGGCTTCAATGTGCTGCATCCCATGGGCTATGACGCTTTCGGACTGCCGGCTGAACAGTATGCAATCAAGACCGGACAGCATCCGGAAAAGACCACGGAAGACAATGTGCGCCGCTATCGTGAACAGCTCGACAGAATAGGCTTTTCGTATGACTGGTCCCGTGAATTGCGCACCTGCGATCCCGAATACTATAAATGGACCCAGTGGGCGTTCCTGAAGATGTTCGACTGCTGGTACGACGCTGATGCCGGCAAGGCACGTCCGATAGCCGAACTTGCCGACGCATTTTCAAAAGGAGGAAGCGCGGCAGTGAATGCGTGCTGCACGGAGTGCGGTCCGTTTACGGCTGAAGAATGGAATGGCTGGGATGAGCAGCAGCGGGACAAGGTGCTGATGAACTATCGGATTGCCTATAGGGGAGAGACCACCGTAAACTGGTGCCAGGGTCTGGGAACCGTTCTGGCGAATGACGAGGTGAAGGAAGGCTATTCGGTGCGTGGAGGTTTCCCTGTGGAGCAGAAGAAAATGACCCAGTGGCAGTTGAGGGTGTCGGCGTATGCGGACAGGCTGCTGAAGGATCTGGAAGAACTGGACTGGACCGAGTCGCTTAAAGATATGCAGCGCAACTGGATAGGCCGCAGTGAGGGTTGTGAAATGGTTTTCAGGACTTACAACGGCGGGACGGAGCATGATGTGACCATTTTTACGACCAGGGCGGATACTGTTTTCGGCGTGACCTTCCTTGTGCTCGCCCCGGAGAGCGAGTGGGTGGACAAGCTTACTTCCGCAGACCGCCGGAAGGATGTCGATGAATATCTCGCTCAAGTCCGCAAAAAGACAGAGAGGGAGAGAATGGCCCAGACCAAGAACGTTACCGGCGTCTTCTCAGGCTCTTATGCAATAAATCCTCTTACCGGAGAGAAAGTTCCCGTATGGATTTCGGAATATGTGCTTTCAGGCTACGGTACGGGAGCAATCATGGCGGTTCCAGCCCATGACAGCAGGGACTATGCATTCGCCAAGGCTTTCGGGCTTCCGGTCATACCTTTGATAGAGGGCTGTGACGTGAGCGAGTCAAGCTTCGATGCAAAGGAGGGAATCATGTGCAATTCCGGTTTCCTGAACGGCAAGACGGTCAAGGAGGCTATACCTGCTGCAATAGAATATGTCGAGGCCAACGGCCTGGGCCACAGGAAAGTGAATTTCAGGCTCAGGGATGCGATTTTCTCGCGCCAGAGATATTGGGGCGAACCTTTCCCTATATGTTACAAGGACGGCAGGGCTGTTCCGATTCCGTTTGAGAAACTGCCTTTGTGTCTGCCTGAAGTAGACAAATTCCTGCCTACGGAGACCGGAGAGCCGCCTCTTGCCCGTGCGAAGGGCTGGGAATATGAGGGCTGTCCGATAGAGACCAGCACCATGCCGGGTTTCGCCGGAAGCAGCGCATATTATTTAAGGTATATGGACCCTCATAACCGGGAGGCCCTCGTGAGCCGTGAAGCAAATGGATACTGGCGCAATGTGGATCTCTATATCGGTGGCACGGAGCACGCTACCGGCCATCTTATCTATTCCCGTTTCTGGAACAAATTCCTCTATGACCTCGGCTATGTCTGCGAGAAAGAGCCTTTCCGCAAGCTGATCAACCAGGGTATGATTCAGGGCAGGTCCAATTTCGTCTACCGTATCATCGAAACTAACACTTTCGTTTCCGCAGGCCTTAAAGACCAGTACCAGACGACCGAGATTCATGTGGACATCAATATAGTCCATAATGACAGGCTCGATCTGGATGCCTTCAGACATTGGATGCCGGAGTATGCGGATGCTGAATTCATTCTTGAGGACGGGGAATATGTCTGCGGCTATGCAGTCGAGAAAATGAGCAAGTCAATGTTCAATGTGGTGAATCCGGATTCGATCTGCGACTCATACGGGGCAGACACGCTGAGGCTTTACGAGATGTTCCTCGGACCTCTCGAACAGAGCAAGCCATGGGACACCAAAGGTATAGACGGTGTGCACCGTTTCCTGAAAAAGGTGTGGAGGCTATTCTACGACAGGGACGGGTTCATAGTCACTGATGAGAAGGCAACTCCGGCTGAATTGAAATCCCTGCACAAGCTAATAGGCAAGGTGAGCCAGGACATAGAGAACTTCTCATACAATACCGCAGTAGCCGCATTCATGATATCCCTTAACGAACTCACCGAACTGAAATGTTCCAAGAGGGAGATTCTCGAACCGCTGCTCGTGCTGCTCAGTCCGTTCGCCCCTCACATCGCAGAGGAACTCTGGAGCGCCCTGGGGCACGAAGACACAATCACTTACGCGGCATGGCCGGAGTACAATGAGGCATTGACTGTGGAGAACAACTGCACATACGCTGTTTCATTCAACGGCAAGACACGTTTCACTCTTGAACTGCCCAAATCCACCGGCAGGGAGGAGGTCGAGTCCATAGTCAGGTCTCATGAACTGACTGCAAAGTACGTGGCCGGCGGAAATATTGTAAAGATGATAGTGGTTCCCGGAAAAATAGTGAATGTCGTCGTGAAATAGTACCTGGACTGAGATATGAAAACACTGCAAAACAATAAGGTCCTTTCCGTTCTCTGGGACTATTTTGTCCTGAGTTTCGGTACGCTGATATATTGTGTGGCATGGACCTCGGTCCTGCTGCCCAACCACATCGCCAGCGGCGGACTCACCGGTATCTGCGCCATACTCCAGTACGGTACGGGACTGCCGATGTCATATTCATTCTTCGTGCTGAACACCCTGCTTGTCATCATGGGAACCCTGATCATAGGCAAGGGTTTCGGATTCAAGACGGTTTATGTCTATCTCCTGTCATCGGTGTTCCTGTATGTGCTGCCGAAGTTCGACCCCTGGCTGACTTTGACTCTGGACGAGAAGATGTTTGCGGCGCTGTTAGGCGGTATTCTGGAGGCATTCGGCATAAGTTTCGTCCTGAACAGGGGCGGAAGCACTGGCGGAACCGACATCATAGCGGTCTGCATAAACAAGTACTGGCCTGTTTCATTGGGTAAGGTCTATCTCTTTACCGACCTTCTGATTATTTTCACGGTGACATTCCTGCCTGACATGACCTTTGTCGATGCTCTCTATGGTTATGTCGCCATGGTCTCTTTTTCGTTCTGCGTAGATTATTTCACTCTCGGACCGAAGTCAACGGTGCAGGTGCTGATTTTTTCACGTAACTACAAGGAGATTGCCGACAGGCTGATTGCCATGGACAGGGGAGTCACGGCACTCAATTCGGTGGGCTGGTACAGCGGAGAGGAAAGCAAGGTGCTGCTTGTCATTGTCCGCAAGTCATTCTACCCCCAGGTCGTGCAGTTAGTCAAGGACCTGGACCACAAGGCTTTCGTCTCGGTTTCCAATGCATCGAGCGTGTTCGGGGAGGGCTTCGAGGAAATCAAATCCGGAATAAAGAAAAAGAAATGATATGACGGCTGAGTTGAAAAAGAATATATGGACGGGAGTCAAGGAATATGGAATCATGTCCTTAGGACTACTCTGTTACGCATTCGGCTGGGTGATTTTCCTGCTTCCGAACAACCTTGTCGGCGGAGGTGTTTCCGGCATCTCGGCGATAATCCAGTATGCGACCGGCGGTTCCATTCCA
>CABQAB010000156.1 GCA_902461985.1 uncultured Bacteroidales bacterium
CGTGGACTACTGGAAGAGGGGAGACAGCTGCCCTACGGGACATATCGCGGACGTGCTCGGCATGCCGGGCGAAAACGATACGGAGATGCACGCGATTCTGTCCGAATTCGGTCTGCCGTACCGTTTCGAGCCTGAGGTGGAGGATGCCGCAGACGGCATCTCAGACAAGATTACCGAGGCGGATATGTCTTCGCGCCGTGACTTTACCGGCACTTTGACTTTTACCATAGACCCGGCTGACGCAAAAGATTTCGATGACGCCCTTTCTTTCCGACGACTCGACAACGGCAATTACGAAATTGGTGTTCATATCGCTGATGTATCTCATTATGTTACACCTGGTTCAGAGGTGGACAAGGAGGCCCGGACGAGGGGTACTTCCGTCTATTTGGTGGACAGGACAGTGCCTATGCTGCCGGAAAAACTCTGCAACAAGCTGTGCTCCCTGCGTCCGCATGAGCGTAAACTCACTTTCTCGGCCGTTTTTGAAATGACCCCTTTGGCGAGGGTGGTGTCCCGCTGGTTCGGGCGGACTGTCATAGAATCGGATTTCCGCTTTGCATACGAGGGCGCGCAGACCATAATCGAGACCGGAAAAGTCGTTGAGGGTTATAAATGCATATCCGACGGAGTCGAAGCTCTTGTGCCTCCTGATGTCCAGGAGGCGGTGCTTTGTCTCGACCGGCTGGCTTCTAAGTTGCGAAAGAAGCGTTTTGCGTCCGGAGCCATCAGTTTCGACCGTCCTGAAATGAAAGTCGAGGTTGACGAAAACGGCAAACCGATAGGGGTATACCAGAAAATTTCCAAAGAGGCGAACTGGCTGATTGAGGAATTCATGCTGCTTGCAAACCGTTCTGTGGCGGAGTTTGTTGCCAAAGGTGCCCAGCTCGGGGCTGACGGGATGCCTCTTGACAGACCTAAGGCCCTGAAAGACGAAAAGACTTTTGTATATCGTGTCCATGACGAGCCGGACTTTGCCAAAATCGACAGCCTCCGTGGTTTTGTGGGCAATTTCGGATATAATATCGGCAACGTAGAAAACGGAAAGGATATTTCCCGTGAACTCAACAGACTGTTCGAGTCGGCCAAAGGCAGGCCTGAAGCCAATGCAATAGAACTGCTTGCGCTCAGGACCATGGCAAAGGCCCGTTACGACGTGCACAATGTCGGTCACTACGGTCTGGCGTTCAGCTACTATACCCATTTTACCTCCCCGATCCGCCGTTATCCGGATTTGATGGTCCATCGTCTTCTTGCCCAATATCTTTCGGGCGGTAAGTCTGCAGACCGGGATGTGTTCGCAGCCGAATGTCAGCATGCTTCCCAGCGTGAAGTGGTCGCGGCTGAGGCGGAGAGGGCGAGCGTCAAGTACAAGCTCGTGGAATTCATGCAGGACAAACTCGGCCAGGAGTTCGAGGGACATATCTCAGGCCTTACGGAATGGGGTATGTATGTGGAAGTCGAACCTACCAAAATTGAAGGCATGGTGCCTCTTCGCGAACTCCGCTCTGACTTCTTCGAATTCGATTCTGAGCGTTACCGTCTTGTCGGACGCCGCACCCACCGCGTATTCAACCTCGGCGATGAGGTGCGTATACGTGTGAAAAAAGCCAACATCGAGCAGTCTCTGCTTGATTATGAACTTGTCGAGGACGGCTTCGCCGCTCATGACGGCATCGTTGACGGCAAATCCGCTACGTCCCGGGAGGCATCTGCAGCACGTAACCAGGCCGGTCGCACGGGCGGCAAGTCCCGGACTTCCAGAGGCAGCTCATCTGTCAATGGACGCCGCAAGGCATCATCTTCGTCTGACCGCAAGTCTTCCGGCAAATCCGGCGATACTTCCGGCCGCAAATCAGGCGAACACTCCGGCCGCAAATCAGGAAAGAGCTCCAGCTCTTCGTCCCCAAAGAAATCTGGCAGCTCTTCAAAGAACTCCCGCAGCGGCAAAAACAGCGGCATCTCCCGCAAATCGACCTCCCGCAAATCAACCTCCCGGTAGCGGTTGCCGAGGGTGAATCAGAGATTTGAGAAATCGATGCTGTCCAGACCTTCGGCGGTATCGAAACGGACGGTCTGCAGAGCGGCGCTTCTGATTGTGAATTCGGTTGATGAATTTACGTCCAGTGCTGCGCCTGCTGCATAATTCTCGATCCTGCCGTCATACTCCACGGTGGCTTTATTCCCGTTGTTTTCGATGTAAGGGACTATGAAACTGCTGACGGCAGAAACGGTGTAGCTGAAATACGGCCTGATGCCTGACTGGGAGATTTTCAGCTCCACAGGCGTGCATTTATCCGCCGTAAAGCTGACTGTGGCTTCGCGGACTGAGCTGGAGACGTTTTCTTTGACTGCAAACACCACTTCCATACTTTGCATGGCTTTGGAATCATCCACCAGACTCAGCCATTCGTTTTGCGGCATATTCACTTCAAACGGAGTGTTGAAGCGCAGATTTACGCTGAACCGTTGTGCTTCTTCGGTGAGCTGTATGGTTGCAGAACCTTTAAGGATGATAGAATTCGTCTGTTCTTGAATGACAGTTATGACTTCAGTTATTCCTTCCCCTTTCAGTGTGACCGACCCTTTGCGGCTGTTTGTGTCGAGATTTCTGGAAGCCGAGATTAGAATCATGCCCTGACTGGCTTTCGCTTTTATCCATGCCGCACTCACAACCGGCTTCCATTCGCAGTTGGAGCTTACGTTGACGGAAATTTGTGTACCCTCCACATCCAGGGAGACTTCCTCCTCATCCACATTGATGTAAGGGGCGGTGTTCTGCACGCATGAAAAGAACAAAAGCGTTGAGAGGACTGCCAGTGCTGTATATCTGTTTTTCATTATATGCTCCGTTTAGAATTTCAAAACTATTTCCTTGTGTTCATCGCCTCTGTCCAAAATCAGCCGGTATGTTCCGGAAGGCAGGGACTTGGCGTCAATTGTCACTATCTTTCCGTCAGTCCGGTATGCTTCCGTCATATCCTTCGATTCCGAGTCCAGAAGAGCAGCGGATGTCTCCGTCTTTGTCGTTACTGTGCAGATTCTGTTTATGACGTCATAGCTGACCGAGGTCTTCTGGGCAAGAGTCCTGGACTCCGATATGTCTATCCTGCCGCATAGGCTTGAGTCCGAAAGATCGTATGGCATTCTGACCCAGTCCGGAGTAGACTCGGAACTGTGGACAGGGGTAAGATAGTCTCCCATGTAAATCTCGGTTCTTATCTCGCAGTCCGGAATCATAACGCTTGTAAGATAGTATGACTCAAGTGAAAGATTCTGTGCTCCGCAAACTTCCTTGAGATTTCCGTATCTGTCCCATTTGCCCACACCTACCTGTCCGGTGAAACTCTGCGTAGCATAATTGGCTACAAATGTGAGCATTGCGTTGAATTCAGTTCCGGTGTCGAAAGCGTCCACATTCACCTCGAGACCGTTTCCCTGGTTTTCGTGCTGGTATAGCACCAAATTGTCCGCGCACTCTCCTCCTTTGTCCCTGTAAATGTTGAATACGGCACTATGGCCTTCCGTATATTCACTGAAATCAGGATAAGTGAAATAGCCGTTTCCATAACCTCCCCATCCCCAGTTGATGTGCATGTTGTCGCTTCTGTCATATCCGTCAATCACAAATGCATGGCCACTTGGGCTGTAACCGGCGTACAGGACGGGACCGGCATCGTTAAGATTGTCTTTCATCATACTTATCCACTCATCCCGGGAATAGTAGCCGGCGAAGAGGTTGATGCATTTTTTGTCATATTTCATAAATAAGGGCAATGCCTGCGCCACATTGTAGGTGGAGGACCCTGTCCCGCTGGCACTGTAGTCAGATTGTATCATTGCCCCGACTTCAGCCATCAGCAATGCTACGGCCTTATTCTGTTCTTCCGTCTCATAGCCCGTGTACTGGAGGGGCATCTTGTCCCATTCATATCTCCGGCCGAGAGTGATTGACGGGACATAGATATTCTTCGTCGATGTCGTGTATGCTTCTGTCATTCCCTCTCCGGCCTCAGGCCATCTGTGGTATCTCATTATAATGCAGGTGGCAGTGGCCGTACATCCTGTAACACTCAATTCGGAGCCGTCTTTGGGACAGAACAGATTGTACGGGTATCCCTGATTCCATTGTGCTGTCTCGAGCAGAAGTTCGTCGCCATAGGCTGCCGCGGAGAGCTGTTTCCCGGAAAGAAGGTTCTGCCATTGCTCTTTGGCCCCTCTCTCGCTCATCCCCGTCGAACTCATTTTACGGATGATGCCGTCCCACATATCCAACCATCCCTTCATGTTTTCGGGAAGCTCTTTTTCGGGAAGCCGGGAGTTCCGGGAATAGCCTATCACAGGACGGACGCAGTCGTCGGCGGACATGATGACGAATCCTCCGTCCGGATTGTCGTAAATGAAACAGGCCGGACCGGATTCCCCGGCGGATTTCGTCTGCGGCTCTCCGGCGGAACGGACGAGTCTGAGTTTAGGGGCGTATGAAGTCGAGGATTTGAAGAAATTGGCAGCAGCCTTTCTTGCGGTGGATTCATCGACTATTTTGGAATGGCAAAGCAGCGGAAGAGCCAGCAGCAAGGCCGTCAGAAGTTTTTTCATCGCAGATTTAAATTTCAGAGGTAAATGATTGATTAACAATGCCAAAATTAAGAAAAATTCCGGACAAGACCAAATCCGGGAAACCGGCGGAAGATGAAACCTTAATGATTGTTACGGTTTCTGTATCATGACAAACGATGCTTACAGAAGCCCAACTATAAAAAACCTCCGCAGAAAAAACTTTCGCGGAGGTTTTTCTTACCGAGGACTTAGAATTCAAAGCATTTCCTGGCGCAGCGCACATTGTGGGCGAACTGCTCCGGTTTATGTCCCAATCCCAATGAAGGATCGAATACCAAGTTTGCACCTGAGTTGGTGATTCTCACATATATGTTGATATTGCTTCTCGTCAAGGCATCATATACGATGCTGGAACTCCAGAACCATGTTTCTGCGGTTGAGTCCATGATTCCACCTGCTTCTGCATTGACATAGTAAGTCATATAG
>CABQAB010000157.1 GCA_902461985.1 uncultured Bacteroidales bacterium
TTTTCACTACGGCGGAAAAGCAGCCTACAATCTGGCATGCTCCAGGTGTCTTCGACCCGGAAACAGGCGAGCGCATCTCCACGGGAGACGGCATCAGCCGTTATCAGGACGTGTTCGGAGAGGTTCTCGTCCAGCTCGGTCGTATGGACTCGTCCATTGTCGGCGTAACTCCTGCAATGGCTTCCGGCTGCGGCATGAATGTCTTTGCAAAGGAGTTCCCTGACCGTTTCTTCGACGTGGGCATTGCCGAGGAGCATGCGGTGACCTTCTCCGCCGGCCTGGCCGCAAACGGTCTGCGTCCTTTCTGCAACATCTATTCGTCATTCTCCCAGCGGGCTTACGACCAGATTATACACGATGTCGCCCTGCAGCATCTTCCGGTGGTCATCTGTCTTGACAGGGCCGGTCTGGTGGGGGAGGACGGCGCGACCCACAACGGCTGTTTCGACATTGCAGCATACCGCAGCATCCCCAATACCGTGATTGCAGTGCCTTCGGATGAGGTGGAACTTAAGAACATGATGTTTACGGCTTCCAAAGCGGCAACCGGTCCTTTCATAATAAGGTATCCGCGCGGGAAAGGCGAAAATGCGCCGTGGCGCGAGTCTGAGTTCGAGATGTGCGAACCGGGCAGGGGCGTATGCGTGCAAAAGGGAAGCGAGGTGGCGGTAATCGTTGCCGGTCCGGTGCTTTCCGCCGCCAGCAAGGCTTTGGAGCAGGTCAGGACAGAGTGCGGAAAAAATTTCTCCCTATACAACATAAGGTATGTGAAGCCTTTGGATTATGATCTTGTGGCAGAGGCGGCCGCAAACCACAGGACCATAATCACTGTCGAGGATGCCTGTGTGGAGGGCGGTCTCCATGGGGCTGTCGCCGAGTTCGTCTGCGCCAACGCTCCGGGAGTCAAGGTCATTCCTGTCGGCATACCTGACCGTTTCATCGAACAGGACAGCCAGAAAGGCCAGAGGGCCGAATGTGGTCTCACAGCCGGCTCCATCGCCCGTGTCATAATTTCGGAACTTGGCTGAGGCCGATAACCATTATTTAACAGTCAGGCAGTCTGCCAAACCCCGATGCAACCGGCGCGAGAGTTTGGCATGCGTGGCACTTTGCCTCGTTTCCGGGGCATTACCTTGACAGCAGTTCAATGTCTCTCGTGAACAGTTCTTTAGCCCTGGCTTCCGGTATGAATTTCCAGCAGCCCATGCGTTCCGCGTCATAGACGGTCTCCGGGGTCACAGTCCCGTGAGTCTCGAAAAATCTTTTGAGCAGTTCCCGGATTTCAACATGTCTCGACACAACTCTTGATTTCATTTCGTCCGGTGCGAGCCCGGCTCCTTCTGCAAGCAGGTCTCCTCCTCCCGTAGCCCTGTACGAAGTCATGGCTACGGTATAATATTCATCAGTCCTGAAACTGCTTCCGTCTGCAAGAGACTTTATGCTGATTCGTTTTCCCTGTGGCTGATTGATGTCTACGATATAGACTATTCCGGCTGCGGAATCGAAATTATAGATTCTTCCGTTGAGCGACCAGCCGCTGTCTCCGGTCCTTTCGTCTGCTTTTTCACTTATTCCCAAGAGGTGTTCCCTGCAGTCCCTGTCCAGCCAGGCAGCATATGAATATTCCAGGTAGTCTTTGATTTCCCTGCCGCTCAGTCTCACCACGAACAGCTGGTTCTCGTATGGATAGATTCTGAAAAGATCATTTACGGTGACGTCGCCTTCTTCCGCAATCTTTCCCCGGCCTATAGGGGCCGCAAATGAAAGGCTGGCCCCGGTTCCCTTCAGCTGGACTGTATGCAGCAGGTTCATATAGCCGCACATTCCTCCCAAGGCATCATCTGCGCTCAATTCCATTCCAAGCTCTCCTACCTTGGTATCGGTGAATGCCTTTACCTGTCTGATTTCTTCCGAAAACATGGACGCCATCTTCCTGTCCCTAAGTTTTTTGTCCGGCCATGCGATTTCATGCTGCCTTTCGCCTGTCGTAAAGTCCACAGTGACGTGCCCGACAGAATTGGCTTTTGCGCCCGAGTCGATGTAGATGCAGCCTTCGTGTTCCGCAGTGCAGGGCGTATGGTCATGCGCTCCGACTAAAATGTCCACGCCTTTGAGCGAATGGAGCAGGTCCAATGACTGGTTTTCGAGCATGGTCCCGTCTCCTTTTCCGGTGCCGCTGTGGACCGCCACTATTACGAGATCCGGGGATTCTTTCCCGCGCACTTCATCCACCTTTTCCTGGACACACTCAGTCAGGCTGAGGAAATCCAGCCCGCTCCACAGATGTTCGGGCAGCCAGCCTTTGATGTTGGCGTTGTTAAAACCTAAGACAGCGATTCTCCTGCCGCACTTTTCTACCATTGTATAATAGGGAAAATATGCTTCCCCATTGTCAGACCTGACTATGTTGCCCGCGAGTACAGGTATGCCTCTGCGCTCCAGCTGGGGAACTACTCTGTCATAGACCGGATGGCCTGTCTCTATGTCATGGTTGCCGAGGACGATTGCATCATAGCCCATGTAGCCCGCTATTCTCGGATAGATGTGCTCGGCGACAGTGTCTACATAGTTGAAATAGTATGCGGTGTTGTCTCCCTGCAGTATGTCGCCGGCATCGAGAAGCAGGACGCTGTTTTTGCCGTATTGTCTGCGGAGACTGTCGGTATAGTGTTTCACGGCTTCCAACGAAGGGCTGATTTCACCGCCTGCAAGGTCTGTGGCGAAAAAACGGCCGTGGACATCGCCTGTGGTGACAATGTGAAGTTTGTTTGACTTGGGGCTGCAGGCTGTGAACATGCCGAGTGTGAGCGTGCATAGAAACAGGATTCCGGATTTTCGCATGGTAAGGTATAATAATTTTGTCTTTTGGCTTCGATGCCGCAAATTTAGTAATATGAAAACAATAAAAGTGCATCAATAGGAATAAGATTTTTGAAGATTGCTTGCCATAAAAATACCTTCATAACCAAGTGATGAAATTTCAAATCAGGAAAATCTGGGCCTGCATCTTAAACCGCAGATTAAAATTTATGAAAAAGTTTTGGAGAATTAGATTTTATGCCTATCTTTGCAATCCCTTTTGACGAAAGGCAAGTTGCCGATGTAGCTCAGTTGGCTAGAGCACGTGATTTGTAATCTCGGGGTCGTGGGTTCGACTCCCTCCATCGGCTCAGTTCTTTGATTTATTTTGTTCGTATTTATAAGACGGCAAAATATGCGTGAAAGGTCTTGAATTTATTTTGATTGTATTCAAGGCGGACGAGCGAGGAGGAAAGGAGTTACCTTTTGGTAATGACTGACCGACGAGGCGAAGTCCAACGAAGAAGACGGCAAAATAAATCAAGAGATTGGGAGAATACCAGAGTGGCCAAATGGGGCAGACTGTAAATCTGCTGGCTTACGCCTTCGGTGGTTCGAATCCATCTTCTCCCACAAGTTTGAAGAATTTTTTCTGTCATCTCCGGTTTTTGTGCAGGGATGTGGAAAGCGGAGTTTTTTGAGCAAGTCGAGAGCAATGGGAACTTGTTCGCATTGCCGAGGCGCAGCCAAAAAGCCCGCAAAAAATTCTCTGAATTTTTGCGGAAGTAGCTCAGTTGGTAGAGCATTAGCCTTCCAAGCTAAGGGTCGCGGGTTCGAACCTCGTCTTCCGCTCAATACTACGCCAGTGTAGCTCAGGGGTAGAGCGCTTCCTTGGTAAGGAAGAGGTCGAGAGTTCAAATCTCTCCACCGGCTCTGCTTTTTTTTATGTATAAACCTGTATAAAACTTTTTAAACATACAAGTATGGCAAAAGAAACCTTTAAAAGAGACAAACCCCACGTTAACATCGGTACGATCGGCCATGTTGACCACGGTAAGACCACTTTGACGGCAGCTATCACGACTGTCCTTGCAAAGAAAGGTCTTTCAGAGTTGCGTTCTTTCGACTCCATCGACAACGCACCTGAGGAAAAAGAGCGCGGTATTACTATCAATACTTCGCATGTCGAGTATCAGACTGCAACACGTCACTACGCTCACGTAGACTGCCCGGGCCACGCTGACTACGTTAAGAACATGGTAACTGGTGCTGCTCAGATGGACGGTGCAATCCTCGTGGTTGCCGCTACTGATGGTCCTATGCCTCAGACTCGTGAGCACATCCTTCTTGCACGTCAGGTGAACGTTCCGAAAATCGTTGTTTTCATGAACAAGGTTGACCTTGTTGACGACCCTGAGATGCTTGACCTCGTCGAAATGGAGATCCGTGACCTTCTTTCATTCTACGGCTTCGACGGCGACAACGCTCCTGTAATCCGCGGTTCCGCTCTTGGAGCTCTTAACGGCGACCCTCAGTACGAGGAGAAGATTATGGAACTTATGGATGCAGTTGACGCGTACATTCCGGTTCCTCCACGTGAGAACGAGAAACCGTTCCTTATGCCTATCGAGGACATTTTCTCTATCACAGGACGTGGTACTGTAGCAACAGGCCGTATCGAAACAGGTGTTGTTCATGTAGGTGACGAAGTTGAAATCGTCGGTCTCGGTGAAGAGCCAAAGAAGACGACTATCACAGGTGTTGAGATGTTCCGCAAACTCCTTGACGAAGGTGAAGCAGGTGACAACGTAGGTCTCCTCCTCCGCGGTATCGACAAGAAGGAAATCAAGAGAGGTCAGGTACTTGCTAAACCTGGTACCATCCATCCTCACGAGCACTTCGAGGCTGAAATCTATGTGTTGAAGAAAGACGAAGGTGGTCGTCACACTCCATTCCACAACCACTATCGTCCTCAGTTCTTCCTCCGTACTCTCGACATCACAGGAGAGATTACTCTCCCAGAGGGTGTAGACGTAGTAATGCCTGGTGACAACGTTACAATCAAGGTTGATCTTATCTACCCTGTAGCCCTCAACGTAGGTCTCCGTTTCGCAATCCGCGAAGGTGGACGTACAGTAGGTGCAGGTCAGATCACCAAGGTTCTTGACTAAATCATAATGGATGGGGTCGCCTCCAAGTGGCCCCG
>CABQAB010000158.1 GCA_902461985.1 uncultured Bacteroidales bacterium
CAAGAGCAGAGGCAGGAATACGAAATCAGCACCATTGGCATACACTGGCGTAAACTTGATGAGGATGTCAGTTTCGAGAGTTTTACCTATGACGAAGCAGAACCTTCCGCTTTTCAGAGGTTTTTCCTTGAGCATCCGGAAATCAACATAGCGGAGTTCTCAAAGGCAATCGGATTGAATCCGTCTTTGATGAGAAATTATATCAATGGTTTCAAGAAGCCTTCAAGAGAAAGAGAGAAGTTGATACTTGACCGTATTCACGAATTGGGAAAAATCTACAGCAAGGTCTCCTTTTCATATTGCTAAAGCAGCAGACAGACCGAACTTAAACCATTGAGGGGCCGACTAAAAGTATTGGTCGAGCCCCTTTCAAGTCTTTCTGACAGACTGTCAATTAGCAAATCAAGGCTTGCGACACTTGAGTCAGTAATTGAGTCCGAATGTCCAAAGAGGGACTTCAATGCCATGCCCGTATTCAATCTCGTCTTTGACGATAATTCCTCCGGGTATATCCTTGATCTGTTTCCGCCCTTTTTTCCGCCCTCCGATTTCGAATGTCCTGCCACCTATGACAAAATCGGATTCTTTTGATGAAATCACGTCATTCATCACTTTTGCCTGGTTGTAAAAGAAAGTTTCCCTTATATTGCCGGTGTCCGGATTTCCGGATGCAAGGACATACATCAGATTGGGATTGTTGACATACACCTTTTCGACTTTCCCGAGCCCCCGTATGCCGCCTGTGTCGTCCCGCAGCTGGCCGATAAGGCCCGCTTTTTCAAGATACACAAGGTAGTCTGTGATATTGTTCTTGCTGACTCCTATTTCAGTTGCAAGTTTTTCTGCACTCGGTTTGTATGGAGCAAGTGATGCTATGATTGTCAGCATCCTTTTAAGTTTCCTCGCCGTTGACGCTTTTAAATCAGCGTATTGCGCAATGTCTGATTCTATGGTCTGGCTCACCACCTGCTGAATTCTTTTTTCAAATCCGATTTCCTTTGAATAGGGATAGTATCCGGTCTTGAGGTATTCTCTGAACAGTGGCAATGGGTGCTCTATTCCAGGAATTGTGGCTTTGTTCCCGATTATTTCTTCCAATGAATATACGGGAGTCACGATTCCGTGGAAAAGTTCCAATGATTCCCTGAATGACAAGCCTTCCATCGTGTACATGAGAGCTCTTCTGCTCAAATCTGCTTCTCCGGTTTCGAGGTCAAGGATGGACGATCCGGTAAATACGATTCGGAGGTCGGAATGTATGTCATATATCTGCTTCAACTCTCTCGACCACCCTTTGTATTTATGAATTTCATCGATATAGAGGTGTGTGCCGCCTTCTTTAACAAAGGCGTCAGCGAGATCCGTCAAACTGTGGGTCGTAAAATATGTGTGGTCGGCCGAGACATAAAGGAATTCATATTCGTTGCGGTGCTCTATCATATATTGCCTGACCATGGTCGATTTGCCGATACCTCTCGCCCCGACAATTCCTGTCAATTGGTTTTCCCATGGAATGAGCGGATACATGTATCTTTTGAAAGCAGTTGGAGTTTTCTGCAGTTGTTCATTCATATAGGCATACAGCGTGGAGTCAATCATATCTTTTGAATTTTTTACAAATATAGCGAATTTCCCTCAATGAGTGCTATATCTGTGTAAAAAGTTCCCTCATTAAGGGATTTTGTACCTACTTTTCAAGTCAGTTTGAAATTTTTGACATAAAAGTTCAAAACAGATTCTATATATTTGCACTGTTTATGATTGTTTTATGGCGGGAGGAATATTGTCGAAAGCGCTCTGGCATATTATAGTACGGCGGAGTAGGGATTCGTGGCTTGGTCAGCGGACGTCTCAGATGCGTACCCGTATGGCTGCTGCTGTAATCGTGTTTTTTCTTTGTGGCGGAGTCTGCGTGGCGTCCCGAGAGACCGGCTCCCGGGTTTTCCCGTTCGTGCACTTTACGCAGGAGAACAGCGATGTCTCATACGACGGAATCAGCTGCCTGTTCCAGGACTCAAGAGGATTTATCTGGGTGGGAACTTTCCGCGGACTCAACCGTTTTGACGGCAACCATTTCACTGTCTATGACAAGACGGACTTTGGGAATTCTTCCGATTTCATACACTCCATTGCTGAAGATGAAAAAGGGAATCTATGGGTCGGCACTGACAACGGAGTCATCATTTACGATTACCGTATGGACTCTTTCCGAAACTTCACAAAGCAAAGCGACGCAGGCACGTCAATCCGCAACAAGGTCAACAATATATTCTCCCGTGGCGGAAAGGTGTGGATGACAGTCAACCATCAGGGGCTTTTCTGCTATGACACAGAAAAAGACTGTCTTGTGAACTATTTCGTAGAAGACGGGAAGCAGACGCTGCCTCAGGGAATCAGGACCATTACGGAAGACAGCAACGGAGATTTCTGGATAGGTCTTTACTATTCGGGGCTTTACAGGTCAGACAGGAATTTCGTTCACATGGAAGAGGTCGTTCCTTCACATTCGGACGCAAGTTTCCGTGGAGACAATATTGAAGCTGTCATAGAAAGCTGTGTGGACGGGAATTCCATGTTCATACTGTCCTTGCGTAACGGTCTGTGCAAATTGGACCGTAAGTCCGGAGCTCTGTCCCGTCTTATCGAGTTCCCGGAGGACACCGTTCCCGTGGACTGCTTCTATGATACAGGGAAATGCCTGTGGATTTCGACCACCAAAGGGCTTTATTGCTACGATATCATATCCAATGAATATGAGATGATCTCAGAAGATGCCTATGACCGTTTCGCCCTGTCGGACGACTATTGCAACGCGGCAATCGTGGACAGGGAGGGCGGTCTTTGGGTTGGCACGAAAGACGGGGGACTCAACTGGTCAAGTCCGCAGCAGGGCAATTTCTCGAAATATTACTCCTGCGGCAGAGATCCCCTGTTCAATTGCATTGTAAGCGGATTCGCCGATGACGGGCAAGGTCATGTCTGGGTGACTACTGAGAAGGCCGGTCTGCTGAGGTATGACATCGCAGACGACCGTTTGAGCCGGTATGCTCTGGCAGATATACAGGAGACTGTCTGTTCTCCCCGTTTTTATGCCGGCTTCCTCTGGATCGGCTCTCTGCATGGTTTGTTGCGCCTTGACCCCGGGACAGGCAGGCTCCGGCGTTACCGCTCTTTCGAAGATGCGCTGATTGAAGATGACAAATGTCTTGTCGTCTATGTTTCCGATGATGACGTGCTCTATGTGGGGACAACGCTGGGGCTTATGAAATACGATGCTGACTCGGATGTCTTTGTCCATGTGACGGGACTCGAAGGCAAGTTTATCACCTGCATAGACGAGGATAGCAAAGGCAGGATGTGGCTTTCAACCTTTGCCAACGGGATTTTCGTAATGGATAAGTCCGGGAATATCGTGAATTACACCCGTGCCGGCGGTGACCTGCCGACAGACAAGCTTTCCGGAGTCTATGTCGATGCCATGGACAGGGTGTGGATTCTATGTTTCAGCAACGGTTTCTGCAGATATGACAAGATTGACGACAAGTTCAGGCATTTCAGCAGGGAAAATGTGCCGGAACTCCAGTCTGAGACATTCTTTTCGGTGCTGGATGACAGATATGGCAATCTGTGGCTCGCGACTGAGGCCGGTGTGACGGAATTCAACCCCAATACAAACGAGGTGTTCAACTACACGGAGGAAGTCGGACTTTTAGACAACGTGATGAAGAATGCTGCATTGAAGGATGCAGACGGGAATCTTTTCTTCGGTTCCCAGAATGGCTTCGTACGTTTCAATCCTGAGCGTTTTCATTCGGTCTCGCAGCAGCCGGAGCTGGTACTGACTGATTTGATAGTGGGAAAACAGCCTGTCGTGCCCGGCGAAGATTCCCCTTTGAAAACCAATGTCAATCTTGCCGGTGAGATAGTCTTGAAATACAGGCAGAATTCGTTCGGTGTGACGGCTTCCGTCCTGAGTCTGGCTACTCTTGCCAACAACAAGGTGGAATATTGGCTTGAAGGATATGACGCCTCCCCTCATGTCCTTAAATCAGGACAGACAATGTTCTGGTACGGCCTGCCTTCCGGGGAATACACCCTTCATGTCAATGCTTCAAGTGTCCCCGGCAGGTGGAATATGGAACATCAGTCGGTTTCCGTTGTCATCAAGCCACATCCTATGTTTTCTGCAGCCGCGATTGCCGGATATGTCTTCGTATTCCTTGTCTCCATCGGCACGGCTGCATATTTCTACAGGCGGAAATTGAGGAAGGACGAATATCGCAGACTGCTTGAGTTTGAAAGGGATATGGAATATACTGTGCTGTCGGACAGCCTGTCTACGATACTTCTCATTGAAGATGACGGAGCCATCAGAAAGCAAATCCGGGCTGCGGTAAGCGGAGAGTGCAATACAGTGTCGGCGATGTCAGTTGACGGGGCCTTTTCTCTGCTTGATTCATTCCGCATTTCCATCGTGATTGTGGATGCGGATGTGAGGAACGTCGACGTGACGACCTTCTGCAGCAGTATGATGTCACGAGGCAGGTACCGTATTCCTGTGATTGTGCTGTCCTCGGATGTTTCGCAAAGCAGGCTTAAGGAGTTCATGAACAACAATGTCAGTCTTGTCGTGCACAAGCCGTTCGCGGATGACTACATTCTTGCGTGCGTGAAAAATCTGATGAACCATGAAAGGGAGATAGCCGAAGAAATATCCAAGACGGCAGTTACCATGAAAATACGCAGGAGCAATCTGGACGAGAAAGACGAGATGTTCCTGAACCTCCTTGAAAAGGCAGTGCTGGACAATCTGGGCAATCCTGATTTTGGTTCGTCCCAGTTAGAGTCAGCCATGTCGATGAGCCGCAGTTCTCTTGTCAGAAAAATGAAGTCCCTTTTGGGCACGACTCCTAACGAGTATCTCAAGAACAGGCGCATTTCAGTCGCGGCGGAGATGCTGCGCGC